>NZ_JASOZC010000014.1:0-49945 GCF_030228725.1 Corynebacterium sp. UMB10321
TGCCAAAGGACGCAACCCCCTTTTCACGACCTGGACTTTTACCCCCTCTCCCAACAGGAATTGCGTCCTTTGGCACTGGTACCCCAACCTCGAACATAGTTTCGCCTCATACGCCTGCCGTGTCGGGTCTCGTTCGTATCCTGATGGTTGCAACCACCAAAGAAAGGAACCCATCATGGATCAGTCATTACGCGCGCGGGCCCGCGGCGCCATGTACGGCCAGATCATCGGCGATAACCTCGGCGCGATCGTCGAGTTCTCCTCCCCCGCGCAGATTCGGCGCAATTTCCCGGATGGTGTCCGCGAGCTGACTGGTGGCGGCCCGTTCAATGTCGCGCCGGGCCAGGCCACCGACGACTCTGAGCTGGCGCTGGCGCTCGCCCGCAGCATGGTGCGCTGCGGCGGGTATGAAGAAAAGGACGTGTTCGAGTCGTATGTGCGGTGGGCAGCGTCGTTTCCGCCGGATATCGGTAATACGTGTGCGGCTGCGCTTCGGCCACCGTTTGCGCCGAACTCAGCTAGCAAGTCGAATGGTGCGTTGATGCGGGTCAGCCCGATTGCCATCGCGTACGCGCACGACCCGCAGCTCGCCGGCGACCACGCCCGCGCCGACGCTCGCCTCACTCACCCCAACGAGTACCCGGTGGCCATCAACGGTATGTATTGTGAGGCGCTCGCCCGCACGATCAGTGGCCAGGATCCTTGCGAGTCGCTGCTCGCGGCGGCTGGGGATGAGGCGTCGACAATTAGGGAGTTCATGCAGTACCTTCCCGTGGACGTCTATAGCTAGCAGATGGGGTACGTGAAGTTCGCCTTCAATATTGTCTGCTATTTCGTCGCGAACGGTGTCTCCTTCGAGGAGGACCTCGTCGCGATTGTCGGGATGGGCGGCGACACGGACACAAACGCCGCGATTGCCGGCGCGTTCCTGGGTGCGGTGTACGGGGAGGAGGGGATTCCTCGCAGGTGGCGCCACATTATCGACGCCTACTCCACCCACAACGCGAACCGCCCCGAGGAGTTTTCCGTCGAGGACGCCCTCGAACTGGTGGACGCCCTCCTCTCCTAGGCGCGCACCACATTCCCTCGCCAGCCCCCAGCGACCTGGGCTTTTTCAAACCCGGCTGCCAGAATCCAGGAATTTGGTGCATTGCCGATCCTCGCGTACACCACATTCCTTGATTCCAGAAAAGCCTTCGGCGTTTCCCCAGGTCGCCAACGCCACGAGGGAGAATTTGGTGCACTCCCCCTCGCCTCAGTGCCAAAGCACGCAACCCCATTTTCACGACCTGGGCTTTTATCCCCTCCCCCAGCAGGAATTGCGTCCTTTGTCACTCGCACTCGCTGACGCGACACCACATTCCCTCACCGACTCCCAGCGACCTGGGCTTTTCCAAACCCGGCTGCCGAAAACCAGGAATTTGGTGTGTGCACCCCCAAAAACCAAGCCCCTATTCGTCCGGGTTCCGGATCTCCACGTAGTCGGGGTCATGCCAGTCGACGTTGACGTTGTCCTTGGTGTCCAACCCCTGGTCAGCGAGTTCGGGCACCTTGGCGAAGATGTTGCGGCGGGCGCGGCCGGCGCGCAGTTGGCGTTCGACGCGTTGGGCGAGGACGGTGAGTCCCCAGTTAATGAGGATCATGATAATGGCCACGACGGCCAGCGAGGCGAGGAAGTTCTGGTTGGCGGATGCGCTTTGGATGCCGGAGCGGACCACTTCGACGTAGCCGATTTGGTAGCCGAGTGCGGAGTCTTTGAGCGCGATGATCATTTGGGCGATCAGGGCTGGCAGCATGGCGGCGATGGCTTGGGGCAGCAGGATGGTCCGCATGGTTTGTGGGTAGGTGAGGCCGAGTGCTTCGGCGGCTTCGGTTTGGCCTTTGGGGAGGCTCTTGATGCCGGAGCGGAGGATTTCGGCGATGACGGACCCGTTGTACATGGTGAGCCCGAAGACGACGGCGGCGAACGCCAGGTGCTTTGGCGGGGCGAGGTGGTAGATGGCGAAGAGTTGGTAGGCGAAGATCATGAGGAGGAGCACTGGGATGGCGCGGAAGATCTCGACGATGACGCCACACACCCAGCGCAACGCCTTATTGCGGGAGAGCCTGCCGAGGCCGAGGAGGATGCCGACGGCCAGCGCGAGCAGGATGGATGCCACCGCGGCTTTGAGGGTGCCCATGAGGCCGGGGAGGATGTAGGTGGTCCAGGTTTGGGAGTTGAGGAACGGGGTCCATTTCGCGGCGGCGAGTTGCCCGTTGGCCTGCAGTTTCCAGAAGACCCATGCGGCAATTGCGAGGCAGACGACCAGGCTGATGCCGGTGAGGATGCGGTTGGTGCGGCGGCCGTTGGGGCCGGGGACGTCGTAAAGTACTGTTGCGCGGACGCTCATTATTTTTTCACCGCCATGCGTTCGGAGAGGGCGCCAAGGGCGAGGCCGGTTGGCAGGGTGAGGATGATGAAGCCGAGTGCGAAGATCCCGAAGATGGGGAAGAGCATGTTGGCGTGGTTTTCGATGGTGGATTTCATCAGGAGGGATGCTTCGGCGACACCGATTGCGGATGCGATGGTGGTGTTTTTCGTCAGCGCGATGAGCGTGTTGCCGAGCGGTACGATGGCTGCGCGGACGGCTTGGGGGAAGATGATGTTGCTGAATGTTTGGCCGAAGCTGAGTCCGAGGGATCGGGCGGCTTCGGCTTGCCCGAAGTGGACGGTGTTGATGCCGGAGCGCAGCGATTCCGCGACGAACGCCGAGGTGTAAATGATGAACCCGAGTACGGCGAGGCGGAAGTTGTTGTCTACCAGGAAGGTCGCGGACTCTCTATCGGCGAGGGTGATGCCGAGGTTTTGGTAGAGCCCGAAGGAGCAGAAGATGATGATGAGGGTCAGCGGTGTGTTGCGCACGACGTTGATGTAGAACGTGGACATCGCGCGCAGCACGGGGATGGGTGCGACTCGCATCGCGGTGAGGATCGTGCCCACAATCATGGAGCCGATTGCGGAGTAGATGGTGAGCTTGATGGTCAGCCAGAAGGCTGCCCAGAGCTGCGGGCCCAGGTCGGACCAGAGTGTGGACATGATGTTCCTGCCTTAGGGGGTCTTACTGTTCGATGAAGGAGAGGTCGCCAGGGGTGCCGGCGTCGACTGCGTCGTCGCCGCCAAGGTTCTTATCGACGAGGGCGTCGAACTCCCCGGACGTTTGCAGTTCCTTGAGCGCGTTGTTGATGGCGTCGGTGCCTGCGGTGTCGCCCTTTGCCAGGCCGATGCCGTAGTACTCGTCGGTGAATGGCTTGCCGTCCTTGGTCATTTCGACGACCTTGAAGTCGCCTGGGGTTTGGGCGGAGTAGCCGAGCAGGATGGTGGCGTCGGTGGTCATGGCGTCGATGTTGCCTTGGCGGAGTGCTTCAACGCAGGAGGAGTAGGTGTCGTACTCCTGGAGTTGCACGCCTGGCAGGGCGTCCTTGACCTTCTGGGCTGGGGTGGAGCCGGTGACGGAGCAGAGGATCTTGCCGTCGAGGTCTTCGAGGCCCTTGATGTCGGTGTTGTCGTTGCTGACCAGGAGCGCCTGGTGCGTGACCAGGTACGGCCCGCCGAAGTTGACGGACTCGGAGCGGCCCTTGTTGATGGAGTAGGTCGCCGCGATGGCGCCTACCTCGCCGTTCTGGATGAGGGTTTCGCGCTGTGCGGATGGGCTTTCGCGCCAGGTGATGGTCGGTTCTGCCCAGCCGTTCGCCTTCGCGATGTGGTTGACCACGTACGTCGCCACGTCGACGTCGAGGCCGGACATGGTGCCGTCCGGGTTGCGCAGGCCGAGGCCCGGCTGGTCATACTTGGTGCCCAGGGTGACCTGGCCGGATTCGATCTGGCCGAGGAGGTCGGTGCCTTCGCCGGCACCGCCGCCACAGGCGACGAGGGTTGCGGCAGCAGCGGAGAGCGCGGCGGTGAGTGCGGCGTAACGGATGTTCATGGTGTTGTCCTTTCGGTTAGTGGGCCAGGATTTTGGCCAGGAAGTCTTTCGCCCTGTCGGTTTTCGGGTTGGTGAAGAACTCTTCGGGTGTGGCGTCTTCGATGATCGCGCCGTCTGCCATGAAGATGATGCGGTCGGCGACGCGCCGGGCGAAGCCCATTTCGTGTGTGACCACGAGCATCGTCATCCCCTCGTTGGCGAGGTTGGCCATGACATCAAGCACTTCATTGACCATTTCGGGGTCGAGGGCGGAGGTGGGCTCGTCGAAAAGCATGACTTTGGGTGACATGGCGAGCGCCCGCGCAATCGCGACGCGCTGCTGCTGCCCACCCGACAGTTGCGCCGGGTACTTGTCCGCCTGATTCGCGATGCCCACGCGGTCCAGCAGCTCAATCGCCCGCTTCTCGACGTCCCCCTTCCCCTGCTTCCGCACCTTCAACGGACCAAGCGTCACGTTGTCCTTGATGGTCAGGTGCGGGAACAAGTTGAAGGATTGGAACACCATCCCGACGTCCGCCCGCAACTTCGCGAGGGCCTTGCCCTCTTCCGGCAGCGGAACCCCGTCGATGGTGATGGTGCCTTCGTCAATCGTTTCGAGCCTGTTGATCGTGCGGCACAGCGTCGACTTCCCCGACCCCGACGGCCCGAGCACCACCACAACCTGGCCTTTCGGCACAGTAAGGTTGATGTTTCGGAGCGCGTGGTAGTCGCCGAAGTGCTTCTGTACTCCCGTAAGTTCAATCATGGCTTCACTGGAGCTATTGCCCGACCCACTCTGGGCAGTGAATGTGCGTTGTGTCATATCGGGCACGTTAGTGGCCTGGCGCACACTTTGTATAGTGTTTGCGTGCTTTTCGCTCGAAAGTTCACCCCCACTCCCCGAACTGCGCGCCTAATTCCTTTCCGGTTCGCAGCCGACCTGGGCTTTTGCTCTCACCCCCACCGCCCCGGCGCACCACATTCCCGTTTTCCGCCAGACCCCCTCGGCGTTTTCCCAGGTCGCAAATTCCGAGCGAGGGAATTTGGTGCCCCCTCACCTCAGTGCCAAAGGACGCAACCCCCTTTTCACGAACTGGGCTTTTACCCTCTCCCCCAACAGGAATTGCGTCCTGTGGCACTGGCTCCCTTAAAGAGCTCCTAGAACGGCAGCTTCGGCGCCAATGCGGGGAAGACCACCGTCACGAGCGCGGCCGCGCCGAGCGCTACTGCGAGGAAGATCCCGGCGAGTGGGCCAGCGACGCTGAGCCAATCGTGCATCTCTGCTGGGCTCACATCTTTAATGCTACTTCCTTCGCTGTTGCCGATTGACCCGGTCTGCTTTGGTCCAGTCTGCTTTGGACGTGGGCTTCGGACTACTCTCCCCTTGTAGTCCTCGCGCTGAGAGCAGGCTTTCAGGGCAGGCTCGAAAGCGCGAAGGAACTTGAGCTGGGAGTTGAGCTGTTTAAGTTGTTGTTCGTCGGCTGTGCCGTTGGTGGTGGCGTCGAGTAGTTCTGAGCGCTGCTTGGTGAGTGCGGCGACCTCCTGATCGAGGAGTGTCAGCTTGTCCGATGCTTCTTGCGGCGTTACCAGCGCGAATGCCTCGCGCAACCCGGCCTCCGAAAGTGCTTTCTTGGGTGCGATGGTGCTTGCTTTGAGACTGGGAAGCTCGTCGTCGAACAGGGTGAACGCGCAGGTACCGTTCTGGTACTTAGCGTTGGCGGCGTTTGCCGGTGTGGCGGTGGTAGCCAGCATGGCTACTGCGGTTACGGAAGCAATGATTCGCTTCATGTGGTGTCCTTTCCTGTCGGGGAACCTGATGGTTCAGGTTCTTCAAGAGTTTGACGCTGCGTCGCGCGCTTTGGTTCCATCGCGTCTTTGACTAGCTAGGCGTGGGTTAGTATTTCGGTATGCTTACCCGCTTTGAAGTTGATGGGTTTAAGAACCTGCGCAACCTAGCTATCGACCTCGGCCCATACACCTGTGTCGCCGGGGCGAATGCTATTGGTAAATCTAATCTTTTCGACGCTCTCCAGTTCCTAGCGCTCACTGGGTCGCGGACGTTGAATGAGGCTGCCATCAAGATCCGGGGTAATGGCGGGGACGTGCGCGATATTTTCGCGCCGGGTGGCAAGATGTCGTTTGCTGCAGAGATGATTACGGAGAAGGAGTTTGAGGATTCCTTCGGCAAGTCGATTACTGCTGATCAGACGTATCTCCGGTATGAGGTTGATCTTGAGCTGCGGGACGTGACTGTTGGTAACAATAGGAATGTTTCCAGCATTGTTGTCACCCGTGAGGAGCTAAAACCGCTCACGAAGGCGGATGCTCGAGAGAAGCTGGGTTGGGCAAAGAAAAGCTTTGTTGAGTCTGCGATCATGGGCGGACGTCGAAAAGCGTTTATTGAGACGAGTGAGCAGGAACGACAAATCCATGTGCGGCATGGAAGTCAGGGAAGGCCGTCGTTGGTGTCGCTGAGCGGGGATGCGCCGGCCCGTACTGCGCTGTCGGTGTATGGGCAGCAGGACCAGTATCCGGTGATTATGGCGGCGCGCCGGGAGCTGGATGCGTGGATGTACCTTTCCCTTGAGCCGAGTGCCATGCGCGCGCCGAGCGAGGCGTTGGCTCCCGACTTTATTAGTGCGAAGGGCGGGAACCTGCCGAAGACGTTGGATCGTCTTGTGGGGCAGTCGCCGGATCATGATGTGCTTGCGGAGCTTGCTGACATCGTCGGAGATCTTGTCGATGTGCGCAGCGTTACGGTGGACTTTGACGAGGCACGCCAGGTGTTTACGCTGCAGGCGCAGGTCGGTAATGGCGGTGTGGTGTCTGCCCGTTCTCTTTCTGACGGGACGTTGCGCTTCCTGGTCCTAGGCACGATCTTGCTTGACTCCGGTGGGAGCCGCCTGATCTGCTTCGAAGAGCCCGAGAACGGCATTCACCCGTTAAAGATCCAGGCGATGTATTGGCTGTTGCACAATTTGAGTGTGGATCCTGAGGAAGCAATTGGGGCGGAGAATCCGCTTCGTCAGGTCATCGTGAATACCCATTCACCAGCATTTTTAGCGCTGCACAAGGACAATTTTGACGAGCTGTTGCTGGGGTCGAAGGATCCGATGAATGGCTCGCTGGTCCTCACCCCGGTGGTGGCGGAGGGGAGCTGGAGGAAGTCGAAGGTGAAGGCTTCGGCTGCGAACGTTGAGGAGCTTCTTCGCGAGTCGTTTCCGGAGCTCAACTTCCGGGAGTTCTTCGCGGTAGAAGATGAGGGGGATCAATGAGTAGACCACTGTACTGTTTGCTCGTTCGCGAGGGTACCAGCGACGATGGCTTGATGAGCCCGCTCAAGGCGCTCCTCATCGATCTCGGATTCGGGGCTGACTCCCAAATTGTTGCTCAGCCTTTCGCGGGGTCGAAGCGCACGGCTGATGTCCTTCAGCTCATCATGGATCAGGGTCAAACGCCTGACATTGTTTTTGTTCATCGGGATGCAGACAATGACGGCTATGAGCGCCGTGAGCTTGAAGTCCACCAGGCGTCCGAAGAGGTCAGCCCGGAGTTCGCGGTTGTTCCCGTTGTGCCGGTGAAAATGACTGAGGCGTGGGTGCTCCACGCACTGCACAGTCCGCAGTATCAGGCACAGCTGGGGATCAACATTCCTGCGAAGGATCTGCCAGCCAGGAAAACTATCCCGAATGTTGCGGCGAAGGATCGGCTAAAACAGCTTCACGACGCCCACTTCGCCACCCGCGGGCGCCGAAAGCGAAAGCACGATTCCCGCTTCACGACGGACCGGTCCCGTTGGGTCGAGGCACTCACCAATGTGAGCTTCTTGGAGGGGTGCGAGTACTTCGAGCGCTTGCGCGACGAGATCCTCAGCGCACAAACAGGCCTCTAGCCTCACTCACTCCCTCCCGATGGGACACCACATTCCCTCCCGTACCCCCGCCGACCTGGGCTTTTCCAAACCCGGCTGCGAATCCAGGAATTTGGTGCGCTCCCCCTCACCCCAGTGCCAAAGGACGCAACCCCTTCTTCGTGACCTGGGCTTTTACCCCCTCATCCAACAGGAATTGCGTCCTTTGGCACTGGCACCCCCAAAAAACTAGATCTCGAACCCCTGCCTCCTCGCTACGTCGAGGGACCCATCCTGTGGCACGGCGTGCGTCGGCAACCCTGCGCGGACTTGGCGGAAGAACTTGTCGGATCTGCGATTTTTGTCGCGGAGGTCGTAGTAGGTGGTCATCTCCTGGTCGTATTCCCCCAGCGCCTCGGACCAGCTCGCGGGGGCCTGGTAGGTGTTTTCCATGACGCGCAGACGCGCCGGGATGCGTGGTTTGAGCTGCGGTTCTTGGGCGGGCCAGCCCAGGGTCAGCCCAACGACTGGGAAGGTAAAGCGTGGCAGTTCCAGCAGGTCAACGACGGCTTGGAGGTCGTTGTGGATGTTGCCGAGGTAGTTGGCTCCCATCCCGAGTGACTCCGCCGCGTTGACTACGTTTTGGGCCATGAGGCAGGCGTCGGTAAATCCTTCGACGAAGGGGCGGGTGTGCCCGGCGGCTGAGGGGTCGTCGAGCAGCGCGGCGTTGCGCGCGGTGTCCACGATGAACAGCAGGTAGACGGGCGCGCGCCCGACGTATTCCTGCTGCCCGATCTCCGCCAGCCTTCGCTGCAGGTCGGCGTCGGTGACGTGGATGATGCTGGCTTGCTGCAGGCCGCGCGAGCTCGCTGTGCGCATCGCGACCTCGAAGAGCTGGTCCAGCACCTCCTTATCGACGCCCCTCCGCTCAAACTCGCGGATCGTCCTGTGCTGTAGCTGGTGTTCGATGGTGTGGTTCATGCCCACACGCTACTCGAAATCGGCTACCCGAGCTCCTCCCGCAGCACATCGCGCACGATTTCGGCGACGTGCTGCGCCTGGGTGCCCGTGCCCTGCTCGACTTGGGTGCGGCAGGAGAATCCGTCGGCGACGACGGGGCCGTCGTGTTCCCTCACGCGCGGGAACAGTTCGCGTTCTCCCAGCTCCAGCGACATTTCGGCGTGGCCGTCTTCGAAGCCCCA
This sequence comes from Corynebacterium sp. UMB10321, assembly GCF_030228725.1. NCBI lineage: Bacteria > Bacillati > Actinomycetota > Actinomycetes > Mycobacteriales > Corynebacteriaceae > Corynebacterium > Corynebacterium sp. UMB10321. The sequence continues at coordinate 8,997 of NZ_JASOZC010000014.1, forward strand.
GTTGCCGGCGAGGCCGCAGCACCCGGTTTGGATCTGTTCTTCGTCGTAGCCGAGCGCCGCCAGGATCAGGGAGGACTGCTGCGGGTCGCCGAGTGACTTCTCGTGGCAGTGCACTTGGGTGAGGATGCTTCCGCTGTGCTTGCGCACCTTGCCGTCGGCGACGAGCTCCTGGATTTTCGGGGCGACGATTTCGGCGAAGGTGTGGGTGGCTTCGGCGAGTTCGCGGACGGCGGGGTCGGCGGTTTGGGTGGTGGCGTCGTGTTGCAGCATGACGGTGCACGACGGCTCCAGCGCGACAACCTGCAGCTCTTGGTCGAGGTACGGCTTGAGCACGTGCGCGGAGTGCTCAAGCACGCGCCGCGTCATCGCGAGTTGGCCGGTGGAGTGCCAGGTCAGGCCGCAGCACACGAAGCCGTCGGGGATGATGACCTCGTAACCGAGCATCTCCAGCGTTTCGACGGCCGCTCGCGCCGGGCCGGTGTTGAGTTTGTTGTTGAAGCTGTCTGGCCACAGCACGATCCGCTCACGCGAACCAGCAGCACCGCCAGCAGCACCCGAACGCTTCTGCGCCCACTTCTGCAGCGACTCGGGTGCGAAGCTGATGAGCGGCCGCCCGGTGTCCACGCCGCCGAGTTTCGCGACGGCCGTCGAGACGCCGGGGGCGTGGAGGGCCCAGTTCGTGATGCGTGGCACGAGCGGGAGTTTGTGGGCGATGTGGCTGAGGATTGGCAGCCAGCCCATGAGGTAGTGCACGCGGGGGCGGACGCGGCCGGCGTAGTGGTCGTTGAGGAACTCTGCTTTGTAGGTGGCCATGTCAACGTTGACGGGGCATTCGGAGGCGCACGCTTTGCAGGAGAGGCACAGGTCGAGGGCGGTGGTGGCGTCGTCACCTGTGATGGTTTCGCCGCGGAAGAGTTCGGAGAGGATGCGGGCGCGGCCGCGGGTGGAGTGGATTTCGTCGTGGGTGATTTGGAAGGAGGGGCACATGGAGCCGTCCATGGAGCGGCAGGCGGAGACGCCGACGCAGCGGTTGACGGCGTCGGTGAAGCTGCCGTTGTCGCGTGGGAAGAGTTGGACGGGTGTGATTTCGTGGGTGCGTTGGGCGGGTTCCATGCGCAGGCCGTCGGTGACGGCGTCGGCCCAGACGAGGACGCCGGGGTTCATGATGCGTTGCGGGTCGAAGAGCAGTTTGAATTCTTCGAAGATGGCGCGCATTTCGGGGCTGTACATGGTGTGCAGCAGGGATGAGCGTGCGCGGCCGTCGCCGTGTTCGCCGGACAGGGACCCGCCGTGCTTGGTGACGAGTGTGGCGGCGTCGTTCATGAAGTTGTTGAAGTTGGTGATGCCCTCTGTTGAGTGGAAGTCAAAACTGATGCGGACGTGGACGCAGCCTTCGCCGAAGTGGCCAAATGGGATGCCGCGGTAGCCGTAGGTGTCCATGAGGGCGTAGAGTCCGCGCAGGTAGCTGGCCAGGTTTTCGGGCGGTACGGCGGAGTCTTCCCAGTTGGGCCAGGCTTCGCCGCCGTCGGGGAGGCGGGTGACGGTGCCTGCGGAGGCTTCGCGGATGCGCCACAGCGCGCGGGCTTCGGCGTGGTCGCTGACGACGACGGCCCCGGTGTGTTCGACGGTGGTGGTGAGTGCTTCGGCGGCGGCGATGGCTTCTTCGAGGGTGTCGCCTTCGGTTTCGCAGTAGAGCCAGCCGCCGGCGTGGGGTTGGCCGGGGAGGTTCTCGCCGGCGTGTTCTTGCCCGTTTTTGCTGCGTAGCGCGTCGAGGAGGTCGCCGCCCATGCCTTCGATGGTGGCGACGCCGGGTTGGCGCAGTTTGGGGGCGGCGTCGGCGGCGGCGAAGACGTCCGCGAAGGACAGCACGGCCAGCGCGGTGTACTTCGGCTTATCGACGAGCCTCACGGTCATCCGCGTAACCACCCCGAGGGTGCCTTCGGACCCGGCGATGGCTTTGGCCATGTCGGTGCCCACGTAGTGCAGTCCGTACCCGGAGACTTGGCGCGGGAAGCGCCCGAGTTCCCGCTGGATCAGTTCCTGGTTTCGGGTGTAGAGGTCGGAGAGGGCGTCGTGAAGCGTGGGGTCGTCGCAGCCGTCGGCGCTGAAGGTGACTTCCCTGCCGTCGGCGAGTGCGAGCGTGATGTCGACGAGGTTGTCGGCGGAGGTACCGTAGGCCACTGAGTGGGAGCCGCAGGCGTTGTTGGCCACCATGCCGCCGATGGTGCAGCGGGAGTGGGTGGAGGGGTCGGGACCGTAGGTCAGGCCGTGGGGTGCGGCGGCGTCGCGGAGTTGGTCGCAGATGACGCCGGGTTCCACGGTGGCCGTTTTGGCATCCGGGTCGATGTCGAGGATGCGGTTGAAGTAGCGGGAGGTGTCGATGACCAGGCCGTCGCCGATGGCGTTACCAGCCACGGAGGATCCACCACCACGCCCTACGATGGACCAGCCGCGTTCGCGTGCGTAGGCGATGCCGTCGAGCACGTCTTGTGCGCTGCTGGGTTCGAGTACTGCGGCCGGGACGCGTCGGAAGAGTGATGCGTCAGAGGAGTAAGCGGCCCGGGTTGGCATGTCTTTGCGGAGCTTGGCCCGGATTGCGTGTGGCGTGGTGTTCATGCGTGTCCTCTATTATTCTGCGCTGTTTTCGTCCCGAGCATCGTCGCGGTGCTCGCGGAATTGCACTTCTTTGTCGCGTTGGCGTTGTTCGCGTTGTGCTCGGAGCGCTTCGGGGCGGTAGCCGAGTACGAATGCGGATACTGCACAAAGTGTAGCTGCGCCGAAGACCCATGGCGCGAGCGCCGCTTTGGCGCCGGTGATGGTGTCACCGCTGCCGGTGACGAGTCCGACCGCCTGAATGCCGACGAGTGCGAGCCCGCCGAGGAGGAATGCGGCGAGGAAGACGTAGAACAGGATGGAGAAGAGCTTGAAGATTGAGTTCATGGTGTTACGCTCCTGGTACGTAGACGGGGACCATGCCCATGCCGACGAGCCACGCCAGCAGGATCATCGGCAGGACGAAGTAGATGATGAGCGGGATGAACATCTTGGTCGGGTTGGCTTCCGCCATCGCGGCCGAGAGGTAGATCGGCGCGCCCACGGGTGGCGACGCCCCCTCCGTCGAGGTGCACAGCAGGGTGACGACGATCGCCACCGTCGGGTCGATGCCCACCGCGGTGAGCGCCGCGACTGCCGGGGCACCGATGGCGGCTGCCGTCGCGGTGGAGGACAGTGGGGTTGCCACGACGACGGCGAGCACGCCGACGACGAGGATCATGACCCACTTCGGCAGGTCCATTGCCCCAAGCGTGTTGGAGAGCTGGTCGCCCACACCGAGTTCCTCCATGATGGACGCGGCCGCGAGCGCTGCGAACAGCGAGATGCCGACGGTGGCGAAGCTCGGTAGGTCACGGACGATTTGCGCCCTGAACTGGGCGTTGTTGCGGCGGATGCGGCCGGCGCCCTCGATGAGGGCGATGAGCGTGATCAACACCGGAACCCACACGATGATGGAGATGGCCTTGATGCCGTCCTCGCCGACGCCGGTGGAGTTTTTGAACCAGTTGGCCAGCGGGCCGATGGTGAGCAGCACCGGGATGATGATGCCGAGGAAGATCGACGGCGAGCGCCACCCCTGCGCCCACGCCTGCCCGAACGGCACGATCTGGTCTTTTGGTGTTTTGGGAATGCGGTCCTTCTTGGTCCAGAAGAACACGACCGCCAGGCGGTACAGCACTGCGTACGCGCCGGCGCAGGCCAGCGCCACGTACACCTGGCTTGCCGACGACGCCGCAGCCGCCGGCATCGCCAGAATGATGAACATGGTGGAGTTCGGCGGCAGCGCCACGCCCAGGCCGGAATTACCGGCGACCAGCGTCGCTGCCCTGTTGGAGGAGAAGCCGGTCTGCTTCATCCACGGGATGGTCACGGAGCCGACCGTGGCGGAGTTGCCAGCGGTCGATCCCGCGATGAGTCCCATCATCGCCGAGGCCAGGGTGGACACGTAGCCCGCCCCGCCGCGCAGCCGACCAAAGATCGAGTTCAGGATGGTAATTAGCCTGTCAATCAAGCCCGTCGACTGCACAATGATCCCCATGAACACGAACGCCATACCGGCGAACGTGACCTCCGAGGAGACGGCCTTTTTAATTCCCAGCCACAGCAGCTCTGGCGCCCTCGTTCCGCCGACGAGCGCCACGCCGACCAGGCCGATCAGCAGCGCTTCTGCAATATTGCGCTTTAGCAAAACATTGAACACAACCGTGATCGCGATGAACACTATCAACGCAACGATGCCCATGTTCACTCCCTTCAACTCCAATTAGTGACGCGGCACACATTACGCGCTGCATGTTGCTGTAGCTACAAAATCCAACTAATTATCGACGCCCCTCCTCCCCCATCAACGCAAAAACCCGGGCGGGTGCGTTGTTGCACCCACCCGGGTTTGACCCCCGGTAGCGGTAATCCTTACTTCGCCGGCACGTTCACTTCGGCCAGGTCGGAGCCGTCCGGGTTATCGATGCTGACTTCCCACTGCAGTACGCCGTTGTCTTCGTCGAGTTCGGCGGAGTCGAGGATGCCGTCGTGCTGGCTCAGGGCGTCCTTGATGGCGTCTTCAATGGCGACGGTTGCCTGGCCCGCCTTCGCGACGTCCTCGGCGTCCTGCTCGGACTCCTTTTCCATCACGTGGTTGCCGTCGACATGCAGCTCAACGATCTTGTCCTCTGCCGCGACCTTGACCTCGAAGGTGTTGGTGTTGTTCTCGCGGTCGATGGCAATGACGGTGCCGAATGGTCGCGCCGCCTCAATCGCGTCGTACGCGGCGTCGTTGGTGGCCTCGCCCGCGCTTTCCGACGCTACGCTGGTCGCCACCGTGGTCTCCGGAGCCTCCGTCACGGTCTTCGTCGCTGGTGCCTCGTCCGTGCCGTTCGAGCAGCCTGCGAGCAGTGCCGCCGCGGCCAAGACTGTCAGTGTGCGTTTCATGATTGCTCCTTCGTTCGGGTTCAGAAAGCCCCCACACTACCTGTTTTGGAGGTAGAGTGTCGCACAACAAAGGTTCACAAACGCGGAGGAAATTCACCATGACCGATGTGGAAAAGATCGAGCGCGACACGCTTCTACCTGCATATTTCGGAGAGTTCGGCGGACAGTACGTGCCCGAGCCGCTCTACCCGGTGCTCGATCAGCTGGAGCGCGCCTTCGTCGAGGCCCGCGAGGACAAAGAGTTTCTCGACGAGCTCTCGCGCCTCCAAGCGAAGTTCCTCGGCCGACCGACTCCGGTCTATGAATGTGCCAACCTGCCGAGGGTTGGGTCGTCGAAAATTTTCCTGAAGCGTGAAGACCTCGCGCACGGCGGCGCCCACAAGGGCAACCAGGTGCTGGCGCAGGCGCTGATCGCGAAGCGGCTGGGCAAGAACCGTCTCATCGCGGAGACCGGCGCCGGCCAGCACGGCACCGCCACTGCCATGGTCGCAGCGCTGATGGGTATGGAGTGCACGATTTACATGGGCGCGCAGGATGTCGCCCGCCAGCAACCGAACGTGCGCCGCATGCGCCTGATGGGTGCGACCGTCGTCCCCGTCACCAACGACGCCGGCGGCTCCATGTCCAACGCCATCGACATCGCCCTGCAGGACTGGGTCGAGCACATCGACTCCACCCACTACGTCCTCGGCTCCGCCTGCGGCCCCCACCCATTCCCGACCCTGGTCAAGGAGTTCCAGGCCGTCATCTCCCGCGAGTCCCGCCAGCAGATGCTCGAGGACACCGGCCGACTCCCCGACGCCGTCATCGCCGCCGTCGGCGGCGGCTCCAACGCCATCGGCGCCTTCGCCGAATACCTGAAGGACGAGCCCGGCAACGCCGACGTCAAACTCATCGGCGTCGAACCCGCCGGCGAAGGCCTGGACACCGACCGCCACGGCGCGCCGCTCAACCACGGCAAGCTGGGCATCCTGCACGGCTCCCGCTCCTACATCGTCACTGGTCAGGACGGCGAAGTCCTCCCCGAGTCCTTCTCCGTCTCCGCCGGCCTGGACTACCCAGGCGTCGGCCCCGAGCACGCCTACCTCCGCGAGATCGGCCGCGCCCAATACGTCGCCGTCACCGACGAGGACGCCCTCCAGGCCTTCCGCCTGCTCTCCCGCTACGAGGGCATCATCCCCGCCCTCGAGTCCTCCCACGCCCTGGCCTACGCCCTGAAGCTCGCCGAAGTCGCCGACGCCGACGGCCACGAGCTCAACCTGCTGGTCAACCTTTCCGGCCGCGGCGACAAGGACCTCGACTACGTCTACAACATCCTCGGCGACCAACTCTTCGACGACCCCGAGCAAGCCCCCATCGGCGACCTCCACATCAGCGAAGTCCTCGCCTCCATGACCAGCTCCTCCAACGAACGCGAGGCCGGCCACACCGTCGCCCACTAGTTTTGGGTTCTTGAGGGTCCCTCGTGGGGCCCTTTTTTCTTCCCGCGCCTGCCTGCGCGTTCCCTGTGCATGGCCTGTGCACCACATTCCCTTTGGACGTTGCGGCGACCTGGGCTTTTCCGCCCGCCCCCTCCCAAAATCCCGGAATCTGGTGCGCGCCTCCTCGCAGCAGTGCCAAAGGACGCAATTCCATCTGCCGGATCCGGCAAAAGCCCAGGTCGTGAAAAAGGGGTTGCGTCCTTTGGCACTCACTCGGTTGGGAGGGACACCACATTCCCTCCCGCCCAACCTGCGACCTGGTCTTTTGTCTCGGCACTTTCCCGAAATCCTGAAATCTGGTGCGTCCAACCCCCTCACCAACGCAAAAACCCGCACCCCCAGCCACGAAAGCTAGGGGTGCGGGCTCAAACCCATTTGCAATTATGCCCGTGGAAGGACTGCGAGCGGTAGCACGTCGATGCCGGTGGCAACGCCGTTGTTCTCGTCGCGGAACCACGTGCGGATTTGGTTGATCAACTGCATCATGTGGGTCCCTCCTTTCAAAGTGTGAAGGTTGTTAACCTTCTGTTCACGTTGAGGTAACTCTAGGGCCACAAAATTAGTTTGTCAACACCCACTATTGGCGTGTCGCAGGTATTTCTGGAACGAGCCCCGGTGGCCAGCACACTCATTTCCCCAGGCTTGAGCCGAAGAGCAACAACTCGTTTATGGTGGGGTATGACATGAAGCAACCCAATGCCTCCATGTCAGCGTAAAGGCGAAGCCCCTCACCCGCCGCCAAGCAAAGTGAAGGGCTTCGTGAGACTAGTTAGTCGGCCAACCGGTCAGCTCGCGGACAACATCCGCGAGCAGTTTGGCCACTAACGCCATAAAGGTCCGGATCGTAATCGCACCGATTGCTATCCGGGCCTTTCCCTGATTCTCGGGCAATCAGGCTCTACGGCTGAACCGCAGAAATACCCCGATCCATTCAAAGCGTGGGATTAGAAGCGTGCGATGCAGGTCGCGCATTCGCACCGGCCCGGGTCGATTTTCGGCGACCAGCGTCGCACTCCTTTAACACCTCGACCGGAACGAAAACCTACAGGAACGGGTACGGGTCCCACCCGGTGAAGTATTCGATCCGTTCGCGCGCGATCAGCAAAATGGCGGCGACCACGGCGACCAGCACGATCGCCAAAAAGACCCAGCCAACGACCCGCCGCACTCCGCTCGCCGCCGTGCCGTCTTCGGCTGGGGACAGGAAGTGGATGCTCATCGAAAACAGGGTGGGCAGCCCGGCGCCGAGGAGCAGGCCTACGCCGAGGACCATGAGTAGTGATTTCAGCATTGGTGTCTCCTATTTGCCCAGGTGGTGGTTGAGTCCGTGGGTGGTGTCGACGATGTGCGCGGGCCCGGTCGGTCCGGTTTGGGGGCCTTCGGGGCCGTCGATTGGGTCCCAGTCGTCGTTGACGTTGTCGCGGTGTACGGGCTGCAGTTGCGCGCGGTAGAACATGTATCCGCCGCCGATTGCCAGGATGACGGTGAGGAGGATGCCTCCCCAGACGAGGTCGCCTCCAATTGTCGACGCCCACTTCGCCACCCACAACGTGACGAAGGAGATGGCTGCCGCGATCGGCAGTGTGGTGATCCAGGCGAGCGCCATCCTTCCGGCGACTCCCCAGCGCACCTCACCCTTTGGGCCCGTGAGCCCGGAGCCCATGATGGAGCCGGTGGCGACGTGGGTCGTCGATAAGGCCATGCCGAGGTGGGAGGAGGTGAGGATGATTGCTGCCGACGATGTTTCGGCGGCGAGGCCCTGCGGCGGGTGGATTTCGACGAGCCCTTTGCCCAGTGTGCGGATGACGCGGAATCCGCCCGAGTAGGTGCCGATGGCGATGGCCAGTGCGCACGCTGCTTGGATCCAGAAGGGCATGGTGTGGTCCGCGTCGAATTGCCCGGCGGCGACCATGGCGAGGAAGATGACGCCCATGGTTTTCTGGGCGTCGGACGTGCCGTGCGCGAGCGCGACGAGTGACGCGGTGCCGACCTGCCCCCAGCGGAAGTAGGTGTCGCGGTGCTCGTGTTCGGCGTTGGCGGTGAGTCGGTAGACCAGCCACGTCGCGACGGCCGCGATGATCCCCGCGACGAACGGCGCAAACACGGCCGGCAGGATGATTTTGTCCAGGACGCCTTCCCAGACGACGCCTCCCCAGCCAATCGCCGCGATCGCAGCACCGATCAGCCCACCGAACAGCGCATGCGAGGACGATGATGGAATCCCGTACAGCCACGTGAACAGGTTCCACATGATGGCACCGGTCAGCCCGGCGAACACCACGAGCAGCAGCTTCTCGGATTCGATGGTGTTGGACAGATCGAACCCGTCCAACTTCACGATGCCACTCGCCACCGTCTTCGCCACCGCCACCGACAGGAACGCACCTATTAAATTAAGGACGCCCGCGAGCGCCACCGCCGTTTTCGGCTTGAGCGCCCCCGTCGCGATGGATGTGGCCATCGCGTTCGCCGTGTCGTGAAAACCGTTCGTGAAGTCGAAGAACAGTGCCACGGCGATAATCAGAATCAGAAGGATAGTGATACTCACAACCTGGCATTATTCTCCTCCCCCGCCGGGAATGAAACTCTTTTCCACTTTTTACCTATTGTTCACCTCCCACCAGGCCTTTTCCCAGCCCGTCCGCCGGTTGTTCACCTTCTGGGGGCTGGCGTGGGGGTGTGTTCGTGTTAGAGTCTGTGCCAATGAGGACACGCCGAGGTTGGGGAGGTGTACCGTGAACGATTCCGCTGCGTACGTTCCTTTTCCGGCGTTTGCTGAGTGGTCCAACCAGGCGAATGGGCATGGGGCGTTTGAGCGACTTGCTGCCGAGTTTCGGCGTTTTGGGGCGGAGCAGCGTGCTCGCTATTCGCGTGAGTCGACGCGCTTTGCTGCCGTCGATACGAATGCGATTGAGGGGGTGTTTCGTTCGGATCGTGGTTTTACGTATTCGGTGGCGAAGCAGGCGCATGGTTGGGAATCTGCGATGGAGGAGCGCGGTGTCCATGTGCGGCCGTCGTTTGAAGCGGCGATGGACGGCTACAACTTGGCGCTTGATGTGGCTACGTGCCGCTGGCCGTTGACGGAGGCGTTGATCCGTCGCCTGCACGAAACGATCATGGCGAGCCAGAAGCAGCCGCTGCAGCGTGGCGTGTATAAGTCCCAGCAGAATTCCCCGGTGCGCCCGGATGGTTCGCAGCACGTGTATGCGTCCCCGGAGGAGACGCCGAGTGAGATGCGGCGGCTGGTGGAGCAGTGCCGTTTGGATGAGTTTGTGGCGGCGCATCCGGTGGTGCAGGCGTCGTATGTGCATTATGCGTTTGTGTGCGTGCACCCGTTTGCTGATGGCAATGGGCGTGTGGCGCGCGCGTTGGCGTCGGTGTTTTTGTATCGGGATCCGGGCATCCCCCTTGTAATTTCGACGACCAGAAGCACCACTACTACGACGCCCTCGAGAGCGCCGATGCGGGTGTGTTTCGCCCGTTCATTGATTTCATTGAGCAGCGGGCGATTGACACGATGAACGTCGCGATGGTCGAACTCGGCGGCACGGATGACGTCGATTCCGCCCTCGCTGACCTCGGCGATGCCTCCGCGCTCCGCCTCGCGGACATGGTGTTCACGGAGCTCGAGCGCCAGTTCGGTGCACTCCAGCACCCTCTTTTCGACGCCACCATCGCCCGTACCTGCACCACTCCAACCTGCGCCGATACCGGCTACCTCCCCGTCATTTCCGACGCCGACGGCTTTTCCTTCTCCCTCACGCCGACCTCATCTTCCGGCTCCCAAGTGACCGCGAACTTTAGCGTGTTCGCCGACCCGCAGGCTACCGATCGTCCCGAATACATCGTGACTTGTACGTATGCGCAGCCATCTGGCCGTCCTGGTCCACGGAACCTGGAAGTGTTCCGTCGCGAGCTCACCCCGGACATCAGCCTGAGCCTGACTACCCGCATCCGCGCCTGGTCAACGGCCGTGCTCGCCGACGCGGTGCGGGCGTTCAAGGGGTAGCTCACCCCTGTTCACTCACCACTGTTAGCTCACCACGGCAACCCGACAAACACGAACGGCACGACCGAGACCAAGCGCGACAGCCCCGACCTGGTTCTCCGCGTGGCACGCCTCCTGTGCGCTCAAAGCGTTCGATTGGAAGCGTGCGATGCAGGTCGCGCTTTCTCACCCAGCCTGGCCGATTTTCCGCGACCTGCATCGCACTCCATTAAGCCCACGCTTTTAACCCAGCTCGAGAGGGCGCCAGAGGCGCACAAGCAACTAAGGGAGCTTCCTGGGCGTTAGCTGTGCACCACAACCCAGCACGAGAGGGCAGCAACCTGGGAAAACACAAACGAGGCAAACAGGAAACCCGGATTTTGGTGCGCCCGCCGCCCAACCGAACACGAAAAAACTCCCCTACCAGCGACCTGGAGGGGAGCCCAAGAAACTAACTACTGCACCGCCACGAAGGACTTGCCTGAGAACATGTCTGGCGAGACCGCCAGCACGCCGTTCTCGATTCCTTCCGAAGGTACCGCGATAGCAATGTTGCCGGTGGTGCTTGCGCCTTCGTACAGGGTGGTGATCTGGTCGAACGCGTCCGGGGCGACGGCGAGGCTGTCGTGGGCGGCGAACGTGTTGCCGTCGGCGGAGACGTACGCAACCGAGCCGAGTGGGATGGATCCTTCTGGGTCGTTGCCGGTGTAGGTGGCGGTGACGTTGATCAGGATGTACTGCTGGCCGTCGGAGGGGGCGTCGTTAAATGGGTTTTCGGCTATGACGGCGTCGGTGGCGTTGAGGTCGACGCTGTTGATGGTGTAGGGCCATTCTTTGGACTCGACGGTGGAGCCCATCGGCAGCGGGTTGTCGCGGCTCGTGCCTTGCGCGTCCTTGCCCTTGTTCTCGATGGTCTTACCATCCGGGCCGGTCTGGGCGGGAGGTGCGTTGAGTGCTTCGTCGGCGGCGTCGGTAACGTACGCCAGGAACATGACCGGCGCTACAACCGCACCCACCATTGAGACCACGATCGCTGCGATGCCCATGCCCTTCTTCTTGTTCTTCATGAACAGGGACACGATGCCCAGGATGAACGCGATCGGCAGCAGGATCCACCCCGCGATCAGCGCGCCCTTCACGCACGCGAGAATGAGTCCGAGGATCGCGACGATGAGGGCGATAATGCCCAGCGTGTTCTTGGTTTTCTCAGGCTGCATAGGCTGCGCTTACATAGGCGGCACTGGCTGCTCTGGTGCCGACGTTTGGTACGGGGATGGGTGGCCCTGAGGCGTTGGTTCGGGCTGTTCGGAGTGTGGTCCAGGTTGAGTCATGAATGCTTTCTTTTCCTGCCAATAGGCTTACGGTTAAATGTGAAGTTCCTTCACTAAAGCTCGTTTTTGGGTTAGTCAATGAGCATGGTGAGACCGTGAGCCAAGCTGTACTTTTCGACGCCAGCTTCGCTCCGCGAGCCGCTTCGCCGGACACGAACGCATCGCGTTGGTGGAAGAACGCAGCACTCTAAGAATGGCGGGGGTGCGTGATGCCGTGGTGGAAGGCCGGGGAGTCTTCGACGAGTTTCAAGTATCCATCTAGGAACCCGGATTGTAGCTTTGTCCGCTCCAGGAAGAAGTCGAGCGCGATGATCACTGCCATAACTGAATTGGCGTCGTAGGTACCACCGAGACGTTCGTTTGCTCTCTGCTTCGCGCCGCGAGGTATGGAGGGTTGATCGAGCACATAGCTGTTCCAGAGACGGGATGAGTGTGCACACTTATTCCTGGTAAAGGTGAATGACCGCATTTGCGTGGCAAGGAATGGTCTACGTACTTCCAAAATCTTGCAGGTTTCGCTGTAAACCTCGTTATCGTCATTTCGGAACTGAATAGCTTTGGAGAGCGTTCCAAGAGAAAGGGCCTCTACGGCTGCCCAAACTGGAACATCCTTTTTCCAATCATTATCTGTTCGCGAAGTATCGTCGCGGTATTTCTGTATAAAAGGTTCCCTCGAGCGCTCTAGTTCACTGGCAATAAGAAGCTCGGTTGCTAGGACTCTGTTGTTCTTCGGGGGTCTGTAGGCGTTGGTCTGGAGATACTGTTCATAGGGCGAATGCAGTGAGCACTCGCTGAGGGAAAATGCGCTCCTAATAGCAACTTCCGCAGTTTGGATTCCTCGTAGGAGGTAAGTACGAAGCGTTGAGTCCAAGTAATAGATATCGGCTATTTCATCCCAATGCGTTCCCGGTTTAAACGTGGTGTCGCCACTGGCTAAGTCAGTTTGAAAATAGCGCATGTAGCCCGAGAAGCGGTAGTAGTTATGGCGCGTCAGGAATGTCTGCGTTTCATTTCTCGGAGGAAGAAGTAGGCCCCGTTTTTCTAGTAAGGATGCTTGCTGCTCGACAGGGAAAAATATTTTACGTCGGTTCATCGAGCTAGAATATCAAAAGCCCCCCTCTCATATGACGCTGTTCTAATGAGAAGCTCGGAGGGGGTTTCTGTTGTAAACATTATAAACGTTACTGAGTAGACATTGTCAACTCAGTTGACAATGTCTACTTCTCGACGCCCGCTCCGCCACTCACCTCGTCCCCTGGCACACCTGTTGGTCACCATCACGCTGCCTCTCCCCCAGTTGCTCGGACCAGCTCAGGTTGTGTCCTCTAGTGTGGTGTATCTGTAGCCCGCTGCGCAGTATGCTTGTGTTAGATGTTGCTGGGCTTTGGCGTTGCGGTCGGAATGGCTGTAGCCCAAGTGCGCATCCATCTCCGCCTGTAGACCAGCGTTGATCGATGCCTGTAGCAGGCCTTTGACCAGCTCGCTTGCATCATCAGCGGAGGCCGACAGTTCGCTGATCAAGCTGGCGAGCTCAGGGTTTTCCATCAGCTTCTCGCTGATCTCGTTGACCCTCGCCGGGTCATGGCTTTTCTTCGGTGACACCGTAGTCATTATCGGTGAAACTCCTTCTAGATCAGAGCCTCACACACAACCTTCCTGACACCCTCATCTATTACTTCTTGACGCCAGCTTCGCCCACCGCAATTCTGTTCGGGAGCAAAAGAAAGCGCTGAACACCACCTTCAAGGAAAGCAATTGTTTTTCGACTAAAAGTCCGGATCGCCACCCCTCCTGTGCTTATGATTGTTTTCTCAGAAGGAATCAAAATTGGCGAAGGGATCCGGTCTTGACCACTTCAGCTGTCGACGAAAAGACAATACTCTTCAACGCAATTTTTAGGAGGCAGTGGCTAAACTTCATCAACAAATACCCTGCCTTGCCCCCGATCATTTCAACCGAATCTTTCACAAAAGACCTAATGGATGCGCTAGCATCCATTCCATCCATCGCGGACCCATCGAATGGCGATTCTAAGGCTAGACGGTGCGATTTTGTGGGGCCGTGCGGCTATCAAGTAGTTCGATTCGATGGAAAGGTTCGGTTCTTAGAATTTCCCCACCCGTGGCCTTACGCCAAGCTGGGTAAGGTACTAATCGACAAATGGGATAAGCTAGGACAGCTTTGCGACACAGAGGAATCTCTCCTGAGGCCACGCTTCGATTCAAATTCAAGTCGAATAATTGCGTTTAACTATGGCGATAGAGAAGACGAATGGCTGTCGGCCCTGGACGAAGCCGCGCCATTCGTAAATGGGCGCTCCTCGTTCGATGAACCAAGGGTGCTAGCCCTAGACATAGCCAATTTCTTTCCCTCGATCTATACGCACGCGTTGGACTGGGCGATCTCCAAAGGAAGATTTAATGCGAAAAAATCACTAGGCAGCTCGATAGATTACGCATACACACATGTGCGTAATAACCGCACGGATGGGGTGTCTATCGGTCCGATCACTTCTAATATCGCGGCTGAAATAATTCTTAACGAACTCGACAAATACCTACAAGACGCGAAGCGCAAGGGCGAGCTCGATTTTCGCCGTCACGTAGATGACGTCGAAATTTTGATACCAGCGTCAACCGATCCATCGGAACTGATCAGCGATATTTCGATGATCTTGAAGAAATACTCACTAACACTTAACCACACTAAACAATCTTACTCGACGGTTTTTGACTTCCTCGCGAACGATATCGGCACTATCGCTAATCAGTTTCTAGAAACATGGCGCGAGTTCCCATCTCGAGGAAAACTAAAAGTCTTTATTGTGGAAATACATCAGTTCTCCCAAAAGCACCAAAAAATGTCATTACCTAGGTACTTATGGCCGAGTCTGCTCACAAAGGCCAAAGAAGCAGGTCTCTTTTACGAGTTCTTGGTCGAATCTATGTATCTTCTCCCGATGCATCCAGAATTAATCCAAGGCTATACCCAGACAATTGCTGACTCGCCCGAGCTGATACCCAGAATCGCGAAATCTCTATCTGTGAAGGAGTTCTTGACAAAACTATTCCGAGATTCGCTTCGCATTGGGTCTGTCGAGTTTACATGTTGGCTGATTTACCTTTCGGAGCTCTTGACCCTCGATCTGAGCCACGTAATCGGCGACTTTGTGCAACAAGTGCTCAGAAAAAATGGCACCGGATCAGCCAGCCAATTCCCGCCCAGCTTGCCATTAAGCGTCTCGGACGCGGAAGCCTTACGGAATCAAATGAACCCCATACTCGCGGTGTGTCTGCTCCACTACTCATATGAGCTCGAAAATCATAACCACGGGGTCTCTAAATTTACTACTAACCTGCGAGAGCTGTTGTGCACCACATATACGACTCCTGGCAACTGGAATGATGCGCGGATGGCCGAGTGGTCACCTGAATGGCCGATCCGGTACGAACTATGTCGCAACAGTGAGATTAGTATTTCCAGCCTCTCCGCAATCGAGAAGAAGTGTTTTGAGATCATGATTGACCACGAATTCAGTTTGCTAGCTCACCCCTGAGCTGCGGGGAAAGAACCATCTAGCGTCGCGGGAGGCTGGCCCGCCAGTGCCAATTTACAGCCCTATCACCGTAGGTCGGTTTCGCCTCTAAAACCGGCTCTTTCGGTTTTAGAGTGCATTGATTTTGTGTCGGATGTTGGCGGCGTGGATCAGCTACCGCAAGATGTAGTGGTCGAGGTTGCGGAATCCCAGGGCGATGCCGCGTAGGAATTCCAGGCGGCCGTTAATCGCTTCGACAGGCCCGTTGGATGCTGCGTGGTCGAAGTAGGCGAGGATGTCTTTGCGGCGCTTGTTCATGGTCCTGCCTAGCTGCGCGATCTCGGCGATCCCGGCGTCTTTGATGTCAACAAGCGTGTCAATGAGCGTGCTCATGGCTTTCTTGGCTGCTTGCTTGTTGGGATTGTTGTAGCAGCTTATGACTTGTTGGTAGTAGGTCCAGGTCTCTTGTAATGGCGCGTAGTCGTCGTCGAAGTCAAACAGTTCCTCAAGCCTTTCGCGCTGCTTGTCGGTGAGTAGGCGCTCGGTGGTCAACAGTGTTTTCCGGTTGCGATAGAGCGGGTCGTTGCTGCGGCCACGTCGGCCTGTTGTTTCTCACTGGAGCCTGGTGCGGCACTTGGTGAGCTTGTCACCAGCCAGGCGTACAACGTGGAACGGGTCCATGACTTGGGTCGCGTTGGGAATGACTTCGCCGGCGGCGGTGGCATAGCCTTGGAAGCCGTCCATGCTGATGATGTTGACCTGATCACGAAACTGCTCGCTTTGATTATTCAGCCATGTTCGCAACGCGTCAGCGCTTCTTCCCGGGCACAACATCAACAAGCCGGGCAGGGCGGACGACGTTTCCATCCTTATCATGGTGGTCGGTCATATCAACGATGACGGTGACGTATCCATCACGCCATTTGCGTCGGTTGTGCGATACGCGATGCTCATCAACACCGATGACCTTGACCCCGTCGAGGTAGTGCTCGTCGTTGTAGATCAAGTCGCGAACAGCAGCTAAGGCTAAGGCATTGGTGGTGTCCCATCCCAGGCCTCATGACTTGGCTGCAGCGGCAACGCTCATCCGATCGAGGCAGAGTCGTTGCAGTATCCAGCGGGTCACCCGGTCCGTGGTCTTTGCATTGTCGGGCAGTCGGGCGCGCAAGCAAGGCCCGCGCGGAAGATCTTCTGCGCGGGCCTTGTTGGTGCACCGGTAGCGTGGAAGGCGCACGTGAATGCGTGTTGGGTGGCCGACGATGGGTAGATCGATCAAGCTGCGGATGACGTGGTCGCGCAATACTCCAGGCTGCCCGAACGTGGGGCATTCGTTGATGGGGTCGATGGGCTCGGCTTCGATGACGGTGACATCGCCGTGTTCTGCAGCCCCGGTGATAGTTACTCCTAGTTATGCGGTGCGGCAGATGGTATCGACGATGACATTTCCGTTAGGCTGCACAGTAGGTCCTTGGTTTGTACGGATGGATTAGACACCCTTATTCCTACAAAGCCAAGGACCCCAATATCTTGTGCCACGCCCGAACCCCCGGCGAACTAATCAATGCACCCTAAAACCGGAAGAGCCGGTTTACTGGTCTCCCCGCCTGCGTGCACAGGTAACCGCCCAACTCGCCGGATTCTCGGACTATCAGGTCACCGAGGACCTCGCCGAGTGGAATTACGGGCAGTACGAGGGAAAGACCCGCCAGGACATCATCGCCACCATCCCCGACTGGCAGATCTGGACCCACGGCCACGCCCTGCGCGTGCTCGCGATGACGTTGCTGGGCATGCCCCTGAGCTTCGGCTCACAGCTCCCCCTCGACACCGCGACCGTCTCACTCCTCGGCCACTACTGCGGCCGCCGCGCACTCAAGAAGTGGAACAGCCGCGTGGGCAGGCTTTAGGCCGACACCTGCGGCAACAGCGTGCCGTCTTCTCGTTCTTCGACGAACGTCACCACAAAATTAAACGTATCAACCGGCAGCTGGAAATCTCCGGGAACGCCCTGACGGTTGACGTACTGAGGCGGCAGCGGGAGCACAGATTCGACCAACTGCTCGACAACCTTGTCGTCGACGCTCGCCACGGTCACAGCCCCCTCGAGCACCTGTCCATTGGGGCCGTGCAGTTGGAAGCGTTTCGGGTACGTCCGCTGCGGAACCGTATAGAAATCAGTGGGCGCGAGAGCTTTCATCATGGCCCGCATTGATTCGGCGTCGCCATTGAACGCATAGGGCTTGACCGCATAGGTCGCTGAAAGACCGCCCTCGGAGTAGAAAACCCACACGTTAAATCCGACTTCGGGATTCGGGCTGGCAACAGACATTCCGCGTCCTTTCTCTCGATGACTGATGAATATCGTGACTCAGGGTAGCGGAAGCACCCGACACCAGCTACCTATACCGTCGCCACACCTTGCAGCAAGCAGCAGCGCCCACCCATTCGTTTCAGGGTTAAGATAATCGGCCTTAAGAACCCTTAAGGACGTTTAACAATGTAGGTTTGAGCGGTTGCACCAAAGTTCCCTTATGGTGAATAGCAGAGCAATCAGCAATGACTGTTCGCCCCTATTTCCCATCGCTCCCCCTACGAAAGGAGGCACACCATGACCGCCACCATGACGCTCGCCGACATCGCTCGCATGACCGGCGTCGCACGCCCTGCGGTCAACGAGTGGATCCGGCGCTTTAATGCAGAATCCGCCTCCCCCTTCCCCGCCCCCTACGAAGAACATGACGGCCGTTCCTACTACGCCGTCGCCGATGTTCAAGGCTGGCTGCGCACAACGCAGCTCGGCCATCGTGCTACCGCGGTGGATGATGCACTCTTCCATTCTTCTCTCTACCAGATGCTGCTCAGCCACCCTGCCCACGCCGCACTCAGCCTCTTACAGTGCAGCACGGGTTTTGAGGAACCTTCCCTAGATTCCTCTACCGAGGTCATAGACGCCCTCACTGCCTCATACGAACGCGCCGCAGACAGCACCCCTACTGCCGTCTCGCACGCCGATATCAACGAAGCAGCCGAGCTCGTCACCGAGGCGGCTTTCACGCCTGCTGCAGTATTGGCCCGACTTGCCCACGATCTCGGCGCTCAACGTCAGGTTCTGCTGTCTTCTCGCTTCTCTGCGCGCGTAACCTCTGCTTTGAAAGAAGCCCTCACTGTTTCAGGTCCTGCACCGCTCATCATCCCTACTGATGAATACAGCCTGGGACTCGTCGCAGACCTGGTCCGTAGTCTCACGGAACCGATGTCACTCACCATCGGTTATCGGAAGGAGTGCGCTCCCGCCTCTCTCTTCTGGGCTGAACTGGCGTGCCGCAACGTGGAGTTCCTCGACGTCAGCGAGGAGATCCCCTCGGATTCCTTCATCATCCACGCAACGTCCGCGCAACCCGAAAAAGTCCAAGAGTACTTCGACGGCCTCCAGGATTGGCTCGACCACTTGGATGACCGTGGCGCGCTCCTCTGCGTATCCTCCGCAGGCTTACTCATCGAAGATTCCGCAGCGCAGAGTATCCGCCGGCGTTTCCTCGCGCCGACAGAAACCGGCGCACTGGCCCCGCTCCGCTACAGCGCGCGCCTGCCCCGCGGCATTTTCCCTGACCGTGGCCAACAGCAAGGCGCCTTGTGGATCTTCAAGCGCCCCAACCGCGCTGCAGTCGCCAACTCCGCCGACGCACCGGTAGTGCTTGCAGACGTACCCGACGTAACCGCGCCCGGACTCATCTCGGACTGGGTCACCATGCTTACCACTCCGGACGATGCTCTCAAGCACACCTTTGTGCGCGGCCGCACACTGCGTGCCGCCGCTGCATGGCGCAGCCGCACTCATTCTCTTGATGATTCCGTCTTTACTAGCAAGCCAGCAGTATCGGCTGCTGACCTCATCCACACCGCACATCAGGCCGGATGGGACATCAGCTCTATAGGACTCGAGGACACGCAGCCACAGGTCGGCATGCGCGCCGACACTGAGTCCACGCGCATTGAATACCGTCCTTGGAAAGCCGCAACTAATACGCGAACCGGAGTTCTTCAGAAACTCAGCGGCTCCCGCATTGCCGAACGTGATCTCGCCCCTGAAGCAGTAGCAAAACTGGAACTCATCGGTGAACCCGAAATTCTGGGGAGCATTCCACAGGGCGCACGTTGTATCGATCGTCTCCGGCTGGAAGACATTGCACCGCGCGGCACCCTCACAGAACCAGGGGATGTGGTCTTCATCAAGAGCCCGAGACCACGCGCGCTCATCGATGAGGAAGGCGGCAAGCTAGTCACTGCACCGGCGCAAGCACTACGATGCCGCACCTTCCGTGGACGCAGCCATACTCCCTTGGAACAGGTCTGCATTCCCTACCTCGTAGAGAAGGCTATAAACGAAGCTGTCTCCTCCGAGTTGGGATCGGTGTACTTCCCCGTATTGCCTCGCAAGAATGTGGAACACCTCAGCACAGTCGAGCAACAGCTCGGCGCACGGCGTCGCCAGTTGGTTGAGCAGCTAAGGAGTATCGATGTTCTACGGCACAACCTCACTATTTCAATAGGTACCGGTGCTGTCACCACCGCTGAATCTCGTGCACAATCCCCGCCAGGCTAATAACAGAGTTCAACATTCAAAAACACAAACACCGTTATATATAAGGAGAAAAATGACTAACTCAGTCAAGGATGAGCAGAACGTAGAGTCTGCCTCCGCCACCACCCTCAAAGAGCTCAAGGACACTTTATGGAAGGCAGCAGACAAGCTGCGCGGTTCCATGGACGCCTCTCAGTACAAGGACATCGTCCTAGGACTGGTGTTCCTCAAATACGTCACTGATGCTTTCGACGCCCGGCGCGCAGAACTGCGTGCCGAAGGCGAGGAGCGCGGCGATAGCGAAGAGTACATCCAGGAAGACCTGGAGGATATCGACGCTTACCGTGAGAAAAACGTCTTCTGGGTCGACCCCACCGCTCGCTGGACCTTCTTGCGCGACAACTCGAAGGGCAAGACGGCCGACGCTGGCCAGGAGTACCAGTCCATTGGCAAGCTCATCGATAACGCGATGAAGCAGCTCATGCTGGACAATGAGTCACTGTTAGGTACCCTGCCCACCAACTTCGCCTCGGATAGCGTTGACCAGCGTCGTTTGGGCGAACTCATCGACTTGTTCAGCACCACCCGCTTCACCGCGGAGGGTCCAGAACGCGCACGCGATTTGCTGGGTGAGGTCTATGAATACTTCCTGGAGAAGTTCGCCCGTGCTGAGGGAAAGCGTGGCGGTGAGTTCTACACCCCGCGCCCCGTCGTCCGCACTCTCGTTGAAATCCTGGAGCCGACCCAGGGTCGCGTCTACGACCCGTGCTGTGGCTCAGGCGGCATGTTCGTGCAGGCTGAGAAGTTCCTCGAAACCACGGAGAAGGACCGCACTGCTCTGGCCATCTACGGTCAGGAGCTCAATGAACGCACCTGGCGCATGGCTAAGATGAACCTGGCCATCCACGCCATTAGCTCTGCTGGCTTGGGCGAGCGTTGGGCCGACACCTTCGCCCGCGACATCCATCCAGGCAAGCAGATGGACTACGTCATGGCCAACCCACCGTTCAACATCAAGGATTGGTCGCGCAACGAGGAAGACACTCGCTGGAAATACGGCGTTCCGCCCAAGCGCAATGCAAACTTCGCGTGGATGCAGCACATCATCTCCAAGCTCACTTCTCAGGGCGAGGCCGGCGTCGTCATGGCCAATGGCACGATGACGTCGAACTCCTCCGGTGAAGGCGATATCCGCAAGGCCATGGTGGAAGACGACATCGTTTCCTGCGTCATCGCTCTTCCTGCGCAGCTCTTCCGCGGTACGCAGATCCCGGTCTGCATCTGGTTCTTCGCCAAGGACAAGAAGGCCGGTTCTAAGGGCACCATCGACCGCACCAACCAGGTGCTCTTCATCGATGCCCGCGAGCTCGGCCACATGATTGACCGCACTGAGCGCACCTTCAGCGACGAAGACATCCAGAAGATCGCCGACACCTACCGCCTGTGGCGCGGCCGCACCTCCGCACCGAAGGGCGAGGCTTACGAAGACATCGCCGGCTTCTGCAAGTCCGCCTCCCTCGACGACATCCGCGACGCCGACTTCGCCATGACCCCCGGCCGCTACGTCGGCTTCGCCGAAGCCGAAGAAGACGACGAACCCATCGACGAGAAAATCACCCGCCTCACCGGCGAGCTCACCGCCGCGCTTGACGACGCCGCCCGCCTGGACAAGGTTGTCCGCGAACAGCTGGGGAGGTTGAAGTAATGCATTCAAATTGGCGCACCACCACACTTGGAGAGACACTTCCTTTTTCCTACGGAAAGAATCTCCCAGCTAAGACTCGCAGCCATACAGGTGAATTCGATGTAGTTACTTCTGCAGGTGTTGTCGATAGCCACAACGAGGCATATGTACACGTCCCGTCCATAGTCATCGGAAGAAAGGGAACAATTGGTTCCCTCACCTATTGCCCCAATCCCGTTTGGCCGACCGATACAACATTCTTTGCAACAGAAACAGATGCCTGTAGCCTTCGTTTCGGCTATTACTTACTACACACGCTCCGTTTACGAGAACTAAATAACGACAGCGCTGTTCCTGGACTTAATCGAAGCGACGCACACGCCTTAGAAATTCACCTTCCGCCTCTCTCGGAGCAAGTCGGCATTGCGAAGGTTCTAGGAGCGCTCGACGATAAAATCGCCGCAAACAATCGAGCTAAGGGCATCGCACTCGATTTAATTAAAACCCTTGGTGGAAAACCAACGAACACCGTTAAACTGTCTGTTCTGTGCGAACGAAGCACACGCTCAATTAAGCCAGAAGCCATTGAAGCCAAAACAGTCTTGCACTACAGCCTCCCGGCGTTCGATCTCGGTGCTCCTGCACAGGAAGATCCAGCAACTATTAAGAGCAACAAATTCTCACTTGAACGTCCCTGTGTTCTGCTGTCGAAGTTGAATCCACATACGCCCCGAATCTGGAGTGTCCCCGTCATCAACGAAGACGTTCCAATGATCGCGTCTTCGGAATTTGTTGTGCTTCGACCAACAACCTGTAGACAAGCACAGCTTTTTGCAGCCACAGCACAACCTGAGCTTTTCCATCACCTGGAGTCACTGACGGGAGGAACTTCAAAAAGTCACCAACGCGTACGTCCTGCCGACATCTTGACTAGCGAAGTTCCTGACACACGAACGCTTTCTGCTGAAGAATCACAAATGCTTGAGTTGCTAACACTCCGATTCGAAAGTTTGGTGATAGAAAACCAAGTCCTCGCCCGCACCCGCGATGAACTCCTCCCCCTCCTCATGAGCGGCCGCATCACGGTCGGTGAGGCGGAGGACGTTGCGGGCACGGCGGCATCGGAAAGCTAAGCACCCCTACCCCTACAACCCCAAAGGAGAAGCTCATGTTGAGCGAAGAATCCCTCGAACTCATTGTTCAGGACCACCTGGCTGAACTGGAATGGCAGGCCGGCCACGGTCCGGACTTTGCGCCGGGCTCCGGCGAGCGCGACACGTGGAATGACATCGTGCTGCGCGGGCGTCTGCGCAATGCCGTGCGAAACCTCAACCCGAGCGTGCCGGAGGAGTACCTCGACCAGGCGATTGGTGAGGTCATCACGCCGAAGTCACAGTCCGCGATTGCGGAGAACCGGCGCATTCACCAGATTCTGGTGGAAGGCTACCGCGGCATCGAGTACATCGACCACGAGGGCAATTTCCAGAACCCGACCATCTATTTCCTGTCCTCGCAGCCGCACAAGAACGACTATTTGTCGCTCAACCAGGTCACCATTGCGAACCTTGACGGCGAGCGTCGATTCGATGTGGTCTGCTACGTCAACGGCATGCCGCTGGCGTTTATCGAGCTGAAGAAGACGGGCGCGAATACCTCAATCGAAGGCGCCCACAACCAGCTGCAGACCTACGTTCAGGAATTCGGCATGGCCTTCCGCTTTGCCAATATTGTGATTCCTTCGAATGACATCAGCGCGAAGTACGGTACGCCGTTTACTCCGTGGAACCATTTTGCACCGTGGAACGTGGATGAGGACGGCAGCCCGGTAGACCCCCAAAACATGGTTGTGGTCGGCGAGCCGGTCACGCAGCTGGACCTGTTGCTTGATGGTCTGTTTAATGTGGAGCGTTTTGGACAGCTCTACAGCGACTTCACGGCGTTCGATGACACGGCTGAGGGGCTAGTCATGCGCATCGCGAAGCCGCACCAATACTTCGCGGTGACCAAGGCTGTGGGTTCCACAATCACGGCGGCGCGCGGCGACAAGCGCGCGGGCGTCATCTGGCACACGACGGGTGCAGGCAAGTCCATGGAGATGGAGCTCTACACCGCCAAGATTATGCGTCGGCCTGAGATGCTCAGCCCGACCGTCATTGTGCTCAATGACCGTACCGAGCTAGATGAGCAGCTCTTCGAGACCTTCAACCGGTCCACCATCCTGCCGGAGGCACCGCGCAATATCGAGTCGCGTACTGAGTTGCGTGAGCTGCTGTCGCAGAAGACCTCCGGCGGCATCTACTTTTCCACGCTCCAGAAGTTTGGCTTGAATGGAAAGGGCGAGCTCCGCGAAAAGGAGCACCCGTTGCTCTCTGACCGAAGCAACATTGTGGTCATCGTTGATGAGGCACACCGCTCCCACTATGGCTTTGGCGACACCGCGGCTGACGGCTACGCACAGCACCTACGCAATGCGCTGCCGAATGCCACCATGTTGGCGTTTACCGGTACCCCGCTCAAGGAATGGGACCGCAACACGCGCAAGGTCTTCGGCGATGACGTCGACATCTACGACATGAACCGCGCCGTCGAAGATGGTGCCGTGGTGCCCGTCTACTTCGAGCCGCGCCTCATCCCACTCAAGCGCATTGCTGGGATTACCGATGACGAGATTGATGACACCGCCGAGGAAGTGCTCACGGGTCTCGACGAGGTGGAGCGCGACCGGATTCAGCGCTCCGTCGCAGCGTTGGAAATCATTTACGGTTCCGACGACCGCTTGGATGCGCTCGCTGAGGACTTTGTTCGCCACTGGGAAGACCGTCGCGAGAACATGCGGGAATTCATCGGTGCACCGGGCAAAGCCATGATCGTGACCGCCACGCGTTCCATTGCAGCACGCCTCTACTCCAAGATCGTGGCACTGCGCCCTGAGTGGCATTCGGATGCCGATGACAAGGGCAAGATCAAGGTCATCTACTCTGCCGCGCCGTCCGACCCGGATGAGCTCAAGGTCCATATGCGCCGCCCGAGTGCGCTCAAGGCAGTGAAGAACCGCATCAAGGATGTCGACGACGAGCTGGAAATCGCCATCGTTCAGTCTATGATGCTCACCGGCTTCGATGCGCCGCCGCTGCACACGCTCTACATTGACCGCTCGCTCAAGAGCGCGCTGCTCATGCAGACCCTCGCCCGCGTCAACCGCACGTTCCGAGGCAAGCAGGATGGTCTCCTTGTCGCCTATGCTCCGCTGGTCGAGAACCTAGAGAAGGCGCTGGCTGAGTTCACGCTCAACCCCTCCGACGACGGTACGAAGGTCACGGGACAGGACGTCGAAGAAGCGCTCAATCTGGCGAAGGGATTCCTGGCTCGTCTCGACGCCATTGTGGGAATCGAATGGAAGAACACCGCTTTCATCGATGACGCCAACCTTCGCCGTGCCTTGCTCGACGTCACTGGTTTCCTTCGTAATCCAAGAACCGAAGGAAACTACGACCCTGAGAAGCCAAACGCACGCCCCGTCGCTGATGAGTTCAAGCGTCAGGCTGGAAGGCTCGCGCGTGCATGGGCGCTTGCGTCCAACAGCCCTGCCGCCGATGAATTCCGTCCGAGCGTGCAGTTCTATTCCGAGGTCAAGAACTGGCTCATCAAGCTCGAAGCGGGCGACCGCGTGGCCAATGGCGAGCCGATTAGCGACTCCATCCGTAACGCCCTAGGCAAGCTGGTCGTTGATTCGGCTGAGGCCACCGGCGTCATCGACATCTACCGCCAAGCCGGGATCGAGATTCCGAACTTGCAGGATCTCACCGTCGACCTGTTCAAGGACAAACAATCCCCCTCTGAGGTCTCGTTGCTCATCGACGGCTTGCGCCGCCAGCTCCAGCAGGAAGCCCGCACCGCCACAGGAAACAACGAGCTGCGCTCCAAGCAGTTCTCCGAGCGGATCACCGAGCTGATGAATCGGTACACCAATCAGCAGCTCACGGCCGCTGAAATCATCGCTGAACTCATCCGCCTGTCCAAGGAGATTGTCAAGGAAAGCAAACGCGGTGAACAATTCACCCCGCCACTGGGCAATGACGAGCTCACCTTCTTCGACGCGGTGTCGACAAACGAATCCGCAACCGAGCTCATGGACGACGAAGTTCTTGCTGAAATCGCACGCCAGCTCGTTTCCATGCTGCGTCGCGATGCCAAGACCGACTGGACAGTACGTGATGACGTACGTGCGAAACTACGCCGCTCGGTCCGCAGGTTGCTACGCGACTACAAGTATCCCCCGGACAAGGCGCCGGAGGCCATCAAGCTCGTGCTTGAACAGATGGAGAAATTCGCGCCAAGGTATTCAGCGGCGGTGTGCGAACAAAGTGACGCTACCTTCCCGGCGGTGCTTTCGCCTCGCTGCTACTAGGTTGGCAGGCACGAGCCAGGAAAGACATGATGAGCAACGACAAGTTCGGATACACGGTGGGCTGTACACGTTCGGCAGATACAGCTCGGGGTTGTTTATTGCGCTGGCGCGGTCGGGGCTAATCTTCGCTGCAAAAAGTTTGGTGCATCCCGCTAATCGGAGATGCACCGTTTTATTTGGCGGATTAGCCGAGCAGCGTCTCGAGGACCATATTGCGTGCCTTGTCGTACGTTGCGTTGTAGGACGCGGCGTTCTTGCCCACAATTTGTGGGTTCCAGTTGGTCATTTCGATGATCGGTTTGAGGGCACGGATGATTTCTTGGAGGTTGTTCATGTCGCTGAAGAACTCCACTGGATTGATCATCCAGATCAGTTGCTCGTTCTCACTGTCGACCTTGATAAGGGCCTGTAGCGCAAATACGACGGGGAGCAGGAAGCCTGCGGGTGGCACTTCGTGATTGACCGGCTCATTAGAGAACGGTGTGTAGTTGACTCGCTTAGAAGTTTTCTTTACGGCGAGGATGCGGCCGAAGGAGCCACCGGTGGCGTTGTAGGCCTCTTTGTACCCCTTGTACATGAGGTCGTAGCACTGCAGAATTTCCGGCATCATGTCAAAGGCCGATGCGATGTAAGGGTCGAGAACTACGTAGCTCTTTCCGTCGGATGTTTGCTCCGCAGCGCCCTTTGCTTGCATGAGTTTTGTGAAGCGCGAGAGTGATTCTGCCTTTGAGGAGTACGCCGTTGTTGCTGGCAGTGCGGCCACGTCGTAGTCGTCAAGGGTCGGTACCTTTGACATGGCTACCCAGGTGAGGGACACAAGCATGCGGGGGTCGATGCGTTTGTTGTCGTTGGTGCTCCAGGTGACGTCGTCGACGAGTTCTTCTGGCAGTGACGCCTTGAGGAAGTCGAACACGCCGCTTTGGTTAGCGATCGCGTCTGCGGCCAGTTGTGCATTCTGATTTCGGTTTGCACAAATCTGCAGGATGAGGTTGTTGAACTCGGTGATGACGTCTCCATCAGCGTCTTCGGTTCGAGGGGCAACAATCTCGACTGGTACGAGGACCTCAAGGAGCGGGTCGTGCTTTTCGCGCTTGAGTGTTTCGATTTCCTTCGCGTGCTCGGTCCAGCATTCCTTGAGCTGATCCCAGAACTTGATCTTGCGCAGCTGAGATTCTGGAACTCCAATCGCCATTAGGACAGTGAGTGCGATTGCCATGAGGTTGTGGCCACCGTCGAGGACGCCTTCGCGCTCTGGGTCTGCGAAGTGCAGCTGGTAGCGGTTTCGTTCGCGCTCCAGTACGTTGGAGCAGCCAATGAGCAGGCCCTTTGAGTAGAACGGCATCATTTCTGGCGAAGTAAGCAGCGTTTCTACGATGTCTTGGGTGATTGCCGTTCGCTTTGGACGGCGGGGGTTGGCTGTCAGATCTTCCTGCGTGATGAGGTCGATGCAGTTTGCGATGTTGATGAGGCCGGTGATGCGGTTCAGCGGGCCAATGTCAGCCATGTTGCGGTGGGCCATCTTGATGACGATGGTGCGGTCAGTATTGTCGTTCTGCATTGTTTTTCCTTTCGGAACGTAGGACTCGAAGCGGTACTTCTCCGTGGCTGATGAACGTCGCATTCCGATGTAAGGAAATCCACAAGACCCTCCGGTCCCGTTCGTTCTATCCACCAACCCATCCGGGTCAGTTCTTTTTCGAGGAGTTCAGCGGATTTGCTGCTCTCTGATAACTAAGCGTAGGTAGAGTCAACCACCTTGTCAACATTCTATAATGTGAAATAGGCCACAAAATAGAATAAGTTAATCTGATGGGCAGTAAAACCGCTGGCCAAACATATTTATTTTATCGGCTGCTGGTAGCCGCCATACCTTCTCGACGCCCCACCCCTCCACTCCTATCTGCAATTCTGTTCACAAAATCCTGACTCCACAGGCGAAGCACTTCCTCACCCCACCCCACCTCAGAAGGCCTCCAGCCTCCGCACCCACTGGGCGAGGGTGCCGTCGATGACAGCGGCATGCAATATAGCGGGGCCAACGATCCACTGTCCGGTGAACTCGCCTGAGTCTCCCATCACTTCGGTGGGGAGCACGGTTTGGAGCGGGGTGAACGTAGTCGTCGCCATGCGCCGCAGAATCTGGTCGATCGCAGTGTAGTTGGGGTGGTTGGGTGCCATCATCACCTACGGCACGTCGTCTTGACTCAATGTTGAAATCCATGTACCTTTGAGTCATCAAGCCGCAAGGCAAATAGGCTCTGGCCCCCGAGAAATCGGGGGCTATCTTTTATTTTCTGGGTATCGGAGACGTAGCCAATACGTTTGGTATCCATTTCTGGTTCTTAAACCAACCCCCTAGCTCAGGATTGATTGCGCGGAGCAGCTCGATGCAGTCTCGGTGTGCATTCTGAATCCGATTTTTGTCTTTGACTAGCGGGCGTCGATGAGTAGCTCGGTTGCGTAGTTCTTTGACCGCAAGCGCCTGGCTTTGGAAACGCCTGCGATTACTGGAGCTTCGGCCATAGGACGAGAGGTTCGGTTCAAGCGCCTCATTCCAAAGAATTACGCGAGCATTGCGTTCTCCCGCATGAGGCTTGGGGAGAAGATGCACCCACTGACCAAACGTCAGCCCCGCTAACGAGTCATCCTGCGTACGCCACACGCTGCGGACTGAGCCGATAACATGGTGCGTAAACGCCCAGACGCCACTACCCCCGATATCCCAAAGATTGGATCAACGATGTCTCAGCCAAAAGACGACCTACCTGTCAACCGCCCCGAAGTGTTTGGTGCTGCAGACTCGGCAGACTCGACCGACCACGCCACCTGCATCCAGACGATCAACGCCGTTGCTCCGCGGCCAGACAATGCGCGACCGGGCGTCAAGCGACTGCTGCAGGGCGACGGCGCGAACCTCATCGTCTTCAATTTCTGCCCTGGCCAGACGCTGCCGGATCACAAGGCGGCCCACCCGATCACCGTGCAGTGCCTCAACGGCTCGCTGGAGTTCGAGTGCGGCGGCGAGCGCTTCCCGCTGAAACCAGGCGAAGTCGTCCACTTGCGCGCGTACGTGCCGCACGCGGTTTACTGCCCGGATAACGCCCTGTCGGCGGGCAACATTTTGCTGCTCAGCATGCTTACGGGCGAACGCCACGGCGAGCAAGACAGCTAAGCCCAAACACAACCCTAAAGGTGCACGATCTCCACGTCGTCCCAAACTTCGGCGAGGTACTCGGCGGCAACTAACCGGTGGCAGGTAGAGGGGTCGGCTTCGGAGCAAAGCAGCACGGCGTCGTCAAAAAGCGAGCGGTCCAGAGACGAAACCTTCCCAGCGTCGTACTCCTCGCGCAGCTGCTTCGAAAACTCATCGAAGCCAACCTCGTCATGCCGATACGCGTGCATCAGATCCGCCGACGGCGCGAGAGCGAGCTCGTGCGTGTACGGCATGTCCAGGATGACCCGCAGGAAGTAGCGCAGGTCGTCCTTCTTGGTAAACCCGGCGAGCTGGTTCGTGTTCGAGCGGCGAATATCCACCACGCGCCGCACGCCGGACTCGCGCAGAATGTCGAAGAACTCCTCCGCGCTCTTGTGTGAAAACCCGAGTGTGTAAATTCGCATAATCCTCCTAGATCACGAAGCCTTGCTAGCGAGTCGCTCGGCAGCGTTGACCATGTTCTGGGTCATGAGGCAGGCGTCGGTAAAGCCTTCGACGAACACCTGCGTCTTGCCCGCGGCCACCGCGTCGATCGAAAGGGCTTCAGGCTTGGGCGCAAGTGCATCAGTCACGCAGCCCACGGTACCGCAGGGACTCTTGCTTATCGACGCCCCACTGCCCCACCAAACGTCTCCCGCTGTGCCCTCGCGTTGCTCCACCCGGCGCAGCGGCGCTACCCGCAGCCTCCATACCCCACACCCGATGCCATTCAGCGTTGATTTCTCAAAACTGGCGGATGGAACTGTTTTGAAAACCATATCGGATTGTTGGTCGAGGTCACCCCGGGAAACCGGATGGATTTATACACACATAATGTCCCTTAAGCCCGGATTACTCCCATCTGCAATTCTGTTCACAAAATCCCGACTCCGCTCGTGACGCTTATCCCTTCCCTTATCCTGTCCCCATGCCTACGATTCGCCGCGCCACGCCTGCCGACGCCGACGCCCTCGTCGAACTATCCACCACCACGTTCACGGAGACTTTCGGCCACCTCTACGACCCGGCCGACCTGGAAACCTTCCTCACCGAAGCCTACGACCTGCAGAAACACAAAACCCTCCTCGCCGACCCAGACCACGCCATCTGGCTCGTCGAGGACAACGGCGCCCTCGTGGGCTACGCGCTGGTCGGCCCCTGCAGTCTCCCCCACCCGGACGTCCTTCCCGATGACCGCGAACTTAAACGCCTCTACCTCCTTGCCGATCACCAAAAGTCCGGCCTCGGCTCCACGCTCATCGAGCTTGTCCTCGACTGGATTGGTCCGCGTACCGCGTGGCTCGGGGTCTGGTCGCAAAACTTTGGGGCGCAGCGCTTCTATCACCGCTACGGCTTCTCCAAGGCCGGCGAGTACTTCTTCAAGGTCGGCAATCACCGCGACCACGAGTTCATTTACCGACGCCCCGCGTCCTGTTGCTAATCCGCTGGGTTTAATCTCGAACGATTTTGGCGTCGTTATCCGACGGACATTCCCAGCTTTCGGGTACGGGCATCTGGAACTCATTCACGAGTATCTCGTATGCCGTTTGAGGACAGTCGCGTATAGCGGCTGCTGTTTGGATCTTTCGCCATTTCAAGCGTGACTTTTTTAGGTGCGTCTTCCATCTGCCTAGATCGGTATCGAGGTTGAACTCCTGGCGGAGGCTCTCTAAGACATCTTCCAATGACGGGCGGAAACGGTGCCCACCAGTAGGGAAATGGATTTTTGAGAGTCGAGGGAATTCCGAAGTAAATTTCTTTATCTTCTGATCGTTCGTTGAATCCAACTTCTTTGTTAGGCCTAGAAGGTGGGCTACTTCGTCCCGATGCGCGTGAACGTGGAAGTGCGAACTCGGTCTGTTGCTTTTGTTGCGGTCGTACTCAACTCTGAAAAGCGGTTCGTCGTTTGATTTTGCTTGAGTGTGAACAGCGAAGCTGGAGTTCTCCACGGCCAAGAAACTGTGAGTTGAATCCCAGGTGCATTTAAACGTCGGACGCAATCCGAGTATTACGTGCCCGTTCCAAGATAGAGGAATGATGCCTACACGGTCCTCTATCTGCTTTAGGCGGATCGAAATGCTGCCGTTCTCAACTATTTTGCTACTAAACTCAAAATGCTGTCCGGTGAAGGCTTCCACCGTAGCGGCGAGGTCTGCGCTGAACTCGGCGACCAGGGCCTGTAATTGCTCAGCGTTTTTAGTCATCGCCAAGGAGCCAGCGCAGTTCCGAAACACGCTCCCACACGGCGAATTCACGGGGTGTGAGATTGTAGTTGTCCGCACGCTCTTCAAACTCTTCGAACGAGTCCCCAGAAAGGGATTCGATCGACTTTTTGAGTTCAGCAAGCTCATGACGTGCAGCTTCTTTCGACAGATTTTCAACGAGCGGGGCGGTCATGATCGCTCCTTTCGGGTAGGGCAAGTGAAAATTGAAAATGAACTATATGCCTTTATCTTAACTTTGCAAAAGACAAACGGATCCTGCCACCCCCAAACGATATGGAACAAACGTGCGATATGTTTCTGGATTTTCCTCGTGAATGCGATGCTGACCAAACTCCGTGAAACCGGCACGATCGTGCCGAAACTGCCTCTTGCGCACCACTATTCCGCACAATATACTTCAAAACGGCACGATCGTGCCGAAACTCCAAAAGGCCGAACCCCCCAGAACCGCGACACGAAAGGCCCCATGTCCCCCACGCCCCGCAGTCTCGGCGAGCAGGCTCGCGAGCAACGCCGTGCCATGCGCCTGACGCAGGCGGACGTGGCCGACCTGTCGATGGTGTCGGAACGGTTCATTCGAGAGTTTGAGCAGGGAAAACGTTCTGTCCGGCTGGATAAGGTTGAGGCCGTGCTGGCTGTGCTTGGTTTGGATGTGGTGGCGGTGCAGCACGTTCCGGAGGCGCTCCGATAGCGAGGCGCAAATCTGTTCACAAAATCGCTAAGGACAGTTTTCGACACCTTCCGCCCAACCCTCCGCGCAGCTGGCCGTCGATAAGTTAGCTCAATTTCATTCATCGGCTAAGGTGTGTGGGGTCACATTATTGTCGAGCGAGAGAGGATTTCATGAGCGAGCGCGCCACGGACCCCGTACCTTTCAGCAGCGAGCACCAGGAGGTTGCCGCTGACGAGTTCGAGCTGGAGAACCTCACGCCGGCGGACAAGCGCGAGATCCGCCGCACGCGGCGAGCCCCGTCTCCGGACGGTAGTACCTGGTCGTGGGCGATTACGCTGTTCGGTACCGCGGTCGGCGCCGGAATCCTCTTCCTTCCTATCGACGCCGGTTCCTTCGGCTTCTGGCCCCTCCTGCTTGCGACGATCCTGGTTGGGCCAATGGTGTTTTTCTCGCACCGGATGTATTCGAGGATTGTGTCGGCGTCGCCGGTGAAGGGTCTGGACGTGCTGCAGGTCATCACTTCCCTGGCTGGGCGGAAGCGTGGCCTGGCCACGGCGCTGATGTATTGGCTCGCGATCTATCCCATCGTGCTGATTTATGGCGTTTCGGTGACGAACACGATGGACAGTTTCATCGTGAACCAGATGGGCGGCCCGCACATTGACCGTTGGCTGCTGGCCACGATTTGTGTCGGCGTGATGACGGGCGCCTACGCCCTCGGCAAGAAGGCGACGCTGTGGTTCGCGAATCTGCTGGTGTATCCGCTGATCGTGGCGCTCGCTGCCGTCTCCCTGTACTTGATTCCGTACTGGGACTTGGAGAGTTTCATGGCGTACAAGTCGGATGTGCCGCTGTGGAAGGCGATGCTGTTTGTGCTGCCTGTGCTGGTGTTTTCCTTTTCGCATATGGCGGCGGTGTCGCAGTCGGCGTTGGATGTGCAGAAGTCGCACGACGGTGATGTGGCCGGTACGGAGAAGGAGGTCTCCAAGATTGAGTTGATCACTTGTACGCTCCTGGTCAGCTTCACGATGTTCTTCGTCTGGTCCTGCACGCTCGCCCTCGGCGCGGATGGCATGGCCGCCGTGCGCGAGGAGAACATTCCGGTCCTCTCCTACTTCGCCAACACGACGAATGCCCCGTTCATGGCGGTGGTGACTCCGGTGGTCGCGCTGTGTGCGATTGCGTCGTCGTACTTTGGGCACATGCTTGGCACGGAGGAGGGCACGCAGTACCTGTTGCGTGCGGTGGCGCCGAATGCGACGGAGAAGTGGAATCCGCGTGCGGTCCGCGCGGGCATCTATCTCTTCGTCTTCGTATCGACGGTCGCTGTCGCCATCTTCAACCCGTCAATCCTGGATTTGATCTCGGTCGTCGGCGGTATCTTCATTACCTTGCTGGTTTACATCGTGCCGATGCTCCTCTTCCGCCACGCGACCGCCTTCCGCCATTACGCCAACCAGCCGGAGGCGATCTTCGTGTTCGGCCTGGGCATCGTGATCATTTGTGTCACGGTCTGGCAGATGGTGGCGTAGTACGGCGGGTTGCACGTTTATGGTGTGGATGTTACAGTTATAAGTGTAAACCCTCTGGAGGTGAAGCGCTGTGACAACGAAAACTAATCCGGCAATTGAGGTCACCCAAGCTGTCGAGCAGCAGGCCAGCCAGGTCGTGGCTAACCCCGAAACGTTTCATGATGCCGTGCGCGGTACGTTTCCACCTGCATTAGCCTCATTTATCGAGTCCATCTTGGCCAGGGTCGCGCGCGGAGAGAGCGTCGCGCTTTCCCGCCCCTCCGAGATACTCACCACCACTGAGGCCGCTGAGTATCTCGGGATCTCTCGGCCGACTCTGATGAAACGGATTCGAGAAGGCGAAATCGATTACTTCAAAGCCGGGTCACACACGCGGCTTCGCAGGGAAGACGTCGTCGCATACTTGCAGCGGTGCCGTGCGCGCGCACGTCACGAGTTCGATGCGATTCGAGAGCTCGATAATGAGATCGAAGGCCTGTGAGTATTCCAGTCCTTTTTGACGCTAACGTCTGGTACTCGCGCACTCTCACCGACTGGTGCTTCCTTCTCTTCCTGGGCTCTGATAAAGATGTCGAGCCACCATTCTTTCCAGTGTGGACCGAGGATATTATCGCCGAAGCTCAGTATCATTTGCGCAGAAATAACCCACACGCTCCCGAGGGTGCTATTTCAAAACGCTTCAAGCGAATTCGCGGTGCGGTGGCGGAATGGGAAATCTCCGGTTTTGCTGTTGGCAAGTATGGGTACGCGGACATTCATGATCATCACGTTCTCAGCGCTGCCGTGGCTGGCAACGTCCAGTACGTCGTCACCAGCGACAGGGGACTCGTTGACTATGTTGGCTCACAGCAGTTTCTGTTTGACGTGGTGACTCCGGATGATTTCTTTTGCCACATTTTTGAGGCGTTCCCAGGGCTTTGTAAGAGGGTGGCGCAGGAAAACGAGGCTTATTGGGAGAAGGTGAAGGGCATCAAAGCGGCGGACCGGCCGATAACTGCTGTAATGCTAGAGCGCTCGGGCTGTCCGAATTTCGCAACGGTTATTGATTACGTTTTAAGATAGTGGGCACGGTCGGTGCCGTGCAGCAAATTCCATTGTGGACTGTTTGCGACCTGGACGTTTCAGAATCGCTCCTCCACCCCGGTAGGTAAAACCCCAGGTAATTCTTTTTAGGACCATTTTAAGGCTCTGAAAGATATCGGAAAGATATCACGCGCCGAGAAGTGGCAATTCTGGCCGTTTGTGCAGGTCAGAGAATTGTTTCGATATCTTTCTATCTCTTTCTACGCCCGAATCCAACGGGTGCCGCGGCCTCGCGGAGGACCATCCGGGTCGATCTTCGCGCGCCCGAGGCTGCGCAAGTGTCGAAGGATCCGGCCTGCTTCGGCGACGCTGACACCGGTCTGGTCGGCGATGTCGGCGGATTGGAGTGCGGCACCGTCGTGGAGTTTGGCCTCGATCCATTCCTGGACGCTCACGGTGGCCAGGTCGCCGGGTTGTCCCAGGTTAAGGAGTTTCCGGGCTTCACCGCTGAGGGTCCACTCGTCGGCGTCGGTGACGGGGTCGAGAAGGCCGCGGGCGACGAGGTCGTCCATAAGCTCATGTACCTCAAGGGTAGTGAGCTGGGTTTTCTGTGCAGCCGTTGTTGCTGTAATGAGCGGCGCGGAGTTGAGGTGCCAGAGCACAATCAGTGCCGCAACACTATCGACGACCTCCTCGCCGAAACGCTCCGAAAGCTTCCGCAAGCCCTTGATGAAGTTGGTATCTGGCTGCTGCGCTGCTAGCACCACCTGCACATTTGCCTCGGTCGCGGTTACCTCCGGGGCGCTGCGGCCGGTGCGGATCATGGTGGTCCACATGCGGTCGAAACCGCGCGAGCTTTCCTCTGCGAGGCCGAGCGTGCGCATCGCTGCCATGAGTCGATTGTTCCGTGGCACTGAGGGCGTCGATAGCAATGTATCAACCGTTACGCCTGGTGGGAGAGGTCCCGGAGAAGTGATCTTGAGCGTGCGGTTCGTTTGCTCGACCACTACTGGGCCGGGCAGGCGCCAGTCGCGGTGAATGAATGCGTTCGAGACGGCCTCGTCGACTGCCTGCGACGGGAACCTACTGATGGCGACTTCCTCACCATCTGCAAACTGCACGCGCTCAATCTCGCGGTCACCATTTTCCGCAATCAGACGTCGCAGGCGTGGCAACGCCAGCAGCAGAGGGTCTGAAATGAGCGTGGCCTGCGGTTCTTGCCCTGGGATGCTGCGCCACAGGTGGCGGACCACTACGTCTGTCGGGTTTGGTTGGGCGAGGAGGATTTCGGCGGCGCGCTTGAGTTGGCCGTCGTCACGCATGAGCCTGAGCTCTCGAAGCAGGCCAGTGGTGGTCTGAGGGATTGCCGCGTCCGAGCCCCGCGAGCGGCGATGCTCCCGCAGCATCCGCCGAGCCTCCTCGATGACGGGAAGTTGCAGGTCATCGACAGTGATATCGGCTGGGTCGTTCGAATAGTCAGGGTCTCGCCGCGCGGCATCGATCGCCCGGCGTAGCTCCTCTGTCATCGGCTGGCACGAGAACTGCGAGTCCGCCGTCCGCCTTTTCGCCGCGCCATCACCCCGCGTGTACAGTGCACGAGCCTCCGGTACGTGAATCACTACAAGCCGAGTGCCCCACGCATGCACCGCTGTGACCTGCACATTCATGTTCGGCTTCGTGCCATTGAAGATCCGCCGAGCAATGTCCTCCTCGCCCAGCTCAGTGCCAGTGAATGCGCCCGCGCCGGGAGTCCGGTCCGCAACGCCGACAACAATGTGTCCCGTCGCCGCCTCGCTGTTGGCCATACAAATAGCCTCATTCAACAGCTTCTCGACGAGCTTCGCCCTCCCGCCCTTCCCCTCACGAGCAGTGGGATCCTCCTTGAACTCCAAAATCAGCGACTCTTGCGAGTCCGCCGTCGCTCCATCATGAATCGCCTCCAGCGCTAAACGAACATACGAGGGGAGCGCGTCCCAAGCTGATTCCGTGACCATGTGGCAGATTGTACATTCCCCAGGTAATTCTTTTCGGAGCCAATTTTGGGAGTTGAAAGATATCGGAAAGGTATCGGGTGCTGGGAAAGTGTAGTTCTGAACGTTCGTGCAGGTCAACGAATTGTTTCTATATCTTTCTATCTCTTTCTATATCTTTCGGTGTGAGGGCGCCGGGTGCACCAAATTCCATCTCGCACAATCAGCGACCTGGCCTTTTATCCTCCAGCCCCGCCAAAAACCCGGGTTCTGGTGCACAGCAAACTGCCAGAAACACTATCGCCAGCGGAGCCAGTGCCAAAGGACGCACCCGAAAATTTACGACCTGGGAAAACACACGTTTCTAAAACCGAAATTGCGTCCTTTGGCACTCGCTCCCTGTGACCAAGCCACCAGCAAGCCACCAGCAAGCCACCAACCTGCCACCAACCTGCCACCAACCCGTCTTGCGCATTCCCTCACAACCGATGTACGAGTAAAGTAGGCCCGTAATTTATGGGCAAACAGCCCAGAAGCCACGAGCCCAAAGGGCCACGAGGAAAGGGAGGCGCATTATGCGTGTTGGCATTGTCGGCTATGGAAACTTGGGCAAGAGCGTGGAGCAGCTGGTGAAGCTGCAGCCGGATATGGAGTTGTCGGCGATCTTCTCGCGCCGCAGCAAGCTGGACACGGACACCCGCGTGTTGCCGGTGGCGGAGTTTGGCCAGTACAAGGACGAGATTGACGTCGCGATTCTGTGCCTGGGCTCTGCGACGGATATTCCGGAGCAGGCGCCGGAGTTCGCGAAGTACGTGCCTACCGTGGACACCTACGATAATCACCGTGACATCCCTCGTCACCGCAAGGCGATGGACGAGGTCGCGCGCGAGCACAACACGGTGTCCATCGTTTCCACTGGTTGGGACCCGGGCATGTTCTCGTTGAACCGCGCGATGGCGGAGGCAATTCTGCCGAACGCGCAGCAGCACACGTTCTGGGGCCCGGGCCTGTCGCAGGGTCACTCGGATGCGGTGCGCAGGATTGAGGGCGTCGCGAAGGGTGTGCAGTACACGATTCCTGCGCCGGATGCGTTGGATCGC
The DNA here is from genome assembly GCF_030228725.1 of Corynebacterium sp. UMB10321. NCBI lineage: Bacteria > Bacillati > Actinomycetota > Actinomycetes > Mycobacteriales > Corynebacteriaceae > Corynebacterium > Corynebacterium sp. UMB10321. Next base: position 46,705 of record NZ_JASOZC010000014.1, read on the forward strand.
GCGCGCCGCGGCGAGACCGAGGGTCTCGACGGCAAGTCCGCCCACAAGCGCGTCGTTTACATCGTGCCGGAGGATGGCGCCGACACCGCCGCCATCGAGCACACCATCCGCACGATGCCGGACTACTTCGTCGGCTACGAGGTCGAGGTCAACTTTATTGACGACGCCACCTTCGTCCGCGAGCATTCCGGCATGCCGCACGGCGGTCACGTGATCACCACTGGTGGCGTCGGCGAGAACCACCAGCTTGTCGAGTACACCCTGGAACTCTCCAGCAACCCCGACTTCACCGGCGCCGTCGCCGTCGCGTACGCGCGTGCGGCTGCCCGCCTCGCGGAGGACGGGAAGTCCGGCGCCTACACGGTGTTGGAGGTTCCGCCGTACTTGCTGTCCCCGGTCGCCCTCGACGACCTGATCGCCCGCGACGTCTAACTCACGGGTAGAGGGTGCCGCAAAAGGCCCTTAGAGATTTTGTGAACAGATTTGCATATGCAGATCTGTTCACATTTTTCTGACTCTTCTGGCTACACTTCCTGGAAATAGCATTTTCAGGAGGCCCCTGTGAAGAAGTTCATTGCCCTGTTTGTGGCGTTCGTGCTCGCAATCTTGGCAGCGCCGAGTGCTTCGGCGATCTCCGTGCGTGGCGACGCCGCTTCGCCCCGGTCCGCGGTGGCTGTGGTGCATGCGGGTGGGGGAGTGGAGGCGTCGAGAAATGGGTGGGAGGCGCGGCCGGCGCTGAGCCTGAGCAAGCTCTACCTGGGCTATTGGGTGCTGTACCACGGGGCGCCGCGGCATAAGGCGCTGGTGGAGGAGATGGTGCGCACCTCGAACGATGGCATTGCGGGCACGCTGGATGCTGCGTACCCACAGGCGATTGACGCGATCGCGCGCGACTTCAAATTGAGCGCTACTCAACGGCGTGGGAACTGGGGAGTGGCGAGTACGTCGGCGGTGGACGTCGCGAGGTTTGTGCAGGCCATCCGGCATGATCCGGTGGCCGCGCCGCTGCTGCGCGGCATGGCGCACGCGGCACCCGTCGCTGCCGATGGCTTCCCGCAGAACTACGGCACCTCGAGACTGCCCGGTGTCCAGGGCACGAAGTTCGGCTGGGCCGACGACCGTCGCAGCTCCACCGCGACGGTTAGTTACGGTGCCGGGTTCGCGGTCGCGGTGCTCACGTACGGTGATGTGCATGCGAACACGGTCGATGCGCAGCGTGCCGTCGATACCTCGGTGATGCCGGGGCCGAGCGGTGGCCGACGAGTTGTTGATATGTTGCCGCCGCAGACGCCGAACGAGATCAGGAACCTGGTTCCGAAGCATTGGGAGGTCCCGGCGGGCTCGTCGGTGCCGTGGTAAGGCGAGGTCCTGACCAGCCATTACGAGAATAGAGGGGGCTAATCGTCCAAGGTTTCGACGTTTCAGGAAAACCTTGGGAGATTAGGGGCAGGCGCAATTCTGTTCACAAAATCCCGAGCAAGCTTTTCATCGGCCAATCTCGACACAGAACGCCGAATGGAGCAGCTAGATCAGGCCCCCGGGCATCCGATGCGCATCGGCAAAGTGTCGTGGTGAATTACGGCAGCATTGCAGCGATGTTGGCTGGCAGCATCGGCTCGAGCGCTGGCAGTGCGACTGTGCCGAGGACGCCCGCGATCAGCAGCGCGATAGACGTCCAGAATGCTACTGCGCGTTCATGCTGCGCCACCCTGGTAATCAACCACGGCTCATCGTGGCTGTGTGTGGGGCAGTGGAGAATGCGCAGTGGGTCTGAGTGTGATTTTGAGTGTTGTTCTTCAAAATCGCACTCAGAATCGCTCTTACACAGTAAGATATGCCTTTAACCTGCGGGTTTTGAGTGCGATTCTGATTTATATTTTGAGTTATACTTCTATACATGAGCGAAACCGCTATCAAAACCACCATCAACACACTGCGAGACATAGGCAACGACACCTAAAAAATCGAAGCAAAAGATGCCTCGCATGGCTTGCCAAAGAGCATTGATGAAACTCTCTCTGCGTTTGGAAATATGCCAGAGGGTGGAGTCATCCTGCTCGGTGTGGCAGAAGAAGACGGCAGTTTCCCCGTGACAGGTATTTCCAGCCCAAAGACCGTAGAGAGTCAGTTAGCAAATAAAGCACGACAGAAGATCGTGCCTCCCCTCCACCTCGGTGCTATCGAAACTGCAACAGTCGATGGCAAGACTGTGCTGCAGTGCATCGTTCCTCCGCAGCCCTCGGACCGTAAGCCATTCCGGGTTGGGAAGGGCGGCCCCGCCTACATCCGGTCCGGTGACGGTGACTACGAGCTTGACCCAAACGAGGAACAGCTTCTTGTTTCGCAACGCGGAGTCCCAAAGCACGATCGGGCACCTGTGGAGGGCGCCAGCGTAGAACGAGACCTCGACCCGGATCTGCTTGAACAGTATCTGGAGCAAGAGCGCTCACAATCCAGGCGTCTTGCCCAACTACCGCGAGAAGAGCAGTTGATTCGCACCAACGTCGTCGCACCCGATACAGGCGAGCCCACGGTGGCAGCAATCTATGCCCTTGGTATACACCCTCAGCAGTTTTTGCCTCTCAACGTCAAAGCACACGTTACCCGCGGGCCACATGACCCCAGGGCAATGCGAATGCGGGACAGGGAAGAATTTCACCGGACCAGTGCCCGATTTGCTTGAAGCGGTAGTCGAGTGGGTCACCGACCACCTGCAAACAACCACCGTCTTTACTGATGGCCACGGCAAGGATGTGCCAGAGCTTCCCACGTTGGCCATTCGCGAGATTGTAGCCAACGCACTTGTCCACCGTGACCTGTCTCCGGCTAGCATGCTTGCCTACACACAAGTAGTAAAGCACTCAGACAAGCTCATCGTGGTCAACCCTGGCGGACTTTGGGGATTGACCGAAAGCGAACTTGGCAACACCGGACCGCGGGCACGCAATCCCGTCTTGTACCGCATGTGTACTGCAGTAAAGACGCCGAAAGGACACCGCGTCATTGAGGCGAGTGCGACGGGCATTCCCGCAGTACGTGAGGCTCTTCATGACGCCTTCCTCCCCGCCCCCTATTTCAAAGACAGAGTCATCGACTTCCAAGCGATCCTGACCTCTTCGACCATGCTTTCCGAAGCGGATCTCGCTTGGGCTACGAATCTTCCGGGGGGGTGTTCCTATATAGGTTGTCAACTCCGTGGGTGGGCTTGTTGGGGGCATGAAGGGCTTCTGCTTCGCCGTGT
>NZ_JASOZC010000015.1:0-48621 GCF_030228725.1 Corynebacterium sp. UMB10321
ACCGAGTCTGTCTGGCGGGGCGTTGTCGGTCTCGCTGACTCACATAAAGTTACACACACACCAACAACAACACAAATCGCCAGGCCAGAGGTTATTTTTACAACTTCATATCAGGGTTCTTTTGGGCGCCATTTGCGCGCCCCGTGACGTACAGTGCGAGCGTCACAAGTGCTAACAACAACGCACATCCGGCCACCATCACCGCTCCTTTCCAAGGCACGGGGTCACGGAGGAATTGCCAGAGAATCATGACGGCCATGAACGTCACCAGTTGGTTGCGTCCCCAGGCCAACGGGATCGCAAGTCCAGTGAGGATCAAGTTGAACGTTGCCCAGAGGGGCACGGTGGGCAGGGTGTGGGCGTCGAGAAGTGTAGGAAGGGTACGCAGCGCAACGTAGATCCCCGCGGCCACCGCCGCTGCACCCAGTTCATGCAGAGCCCACGTGCGACGGGGAATGCCGTACGCTCGGGCCGTCGTCGGCGAGCTTGTGCCCCAAGAATAGATAGCCGCGAAGCAACCGAAAAGGAAAAGGTCAGGGATGGTTGCGACGAACGGTATCCATGTTTTGTCGGCGAACGAGCGCACCGCAAACTGCACGGCGACCGAGCAAAGGCCAAAGGCCACGGCCAAGAGGAGCGGCTGTTTCCAGAAGAGTTGGAAGATGAGGGGCTGGTCCAGACGCAGCCCCATGATGGCCGAACCGTTGTCGGAAGAGTTGAGTTCTTCGCCGGTGGTGGAGTCGTTAGCTACGTATAGGGCAAGCCAGCCGGTGACCAGTGCGATGGCGAGCAGGCCGTACAGCGATGGGCTCACGATCAGCGTCGGGATGCAAAGTACGGCCCAGACCACGAGGGCGGCGCGGCGCTTGTACGCGAGGGCGCGCTTGCGGTTCATCCCATAGGAGCGAAAAACGTCCGATTCGGGGATGAAGGTCGCGTAGAGGAGGAGCGAGGAGAATGTCGCGGCTGTAATGACCAGCGGGACGCTGCCCAACCAGTCGGCAAAGATGGTCGCTTCGCCCATGAGCAGGCCGAAGAGTGTCATCCAGAAGCGCCATTTGGAGCCTGCGAACATTTGGGCGCGGAAGAAGCCGGGGCGGACAAAGGTCTGCATTTAGCTCACCTCCAGGAGGTGCTCGATGACGTCGCCGAAATCGACAGGTCGCAGGGGGTTGCTCAGGTCGAGGCGCTCGGCGTGGGCGTCGGCATCGTCGGCGGTCACGTGCGCACTGACCTTGCCGTCGCGGCCCAGCACCAGGGCGCTGCTCAGAATTTTCGACGCCTCTTCGATATGGTGCGTGGCCATCACGAACGTGCGTCCGTCCTCGGCCACGTCGAGGAGGTGGCGATAGAACACGTTGGTGTTGTGGACGTCGAGGCCGACGTAGGGTTCGTCGAGAAGCGTGAGCTCGGCGCCAGAGGCGATGCCGACAATGTTGCCGACCATCGCGCGCTGGCCGCGCGACATCTTGCTGTACGTGGTGCCGAGCGCCTCGTCGAGGTCGAAGTCGTCGATGAGGCGGCGCGCGAGCCCATCGTCCCAGTTCGGGTACCGCAGCTGCGCGCCCTTGAGAATGTCCTTGCCGCTCCAGCTCGCCGGGTAGCCGACGTCGACGCCGGTGAGCGCGACGCGGTCCATCACCGCTGCGTTATCGAACGGAGCCAGGCCGAACACCTCGACGGCGCCGCCGGAGGATTTCAGTTGGCCGGCGACAATCTGCAACAACGTCGACTTACCGACGCCATTTCGCCCCAACAGCCCGTGGATGCCGCCAGACGGCAGGTCGAAGGACACCCCGTTGAGGACGTGCTTCTTACCAAAGTGCTTCTCTAGCCCATCGGCGCGGATAATCATGGCGTTCATTGATACATTCCTCTACTTTCTGCTACTCGATGTACAAGGTCGATCAAGTCGTCGCGGCTCAGGCCGACGCGGACGGCTTCGTCGATAAGAGGGGCGACGAACGTACCCGGGAACGCTTCCCGGCGGGTTTCCAGGATCCGTTCGCGCGCGTCCGGGGTGACGAACATCCCGAGGCCGCGGCGCTTCTCGAGGACCTGGGCGTCGACAAGTAAGCCGAGGCCCTTGCGTGCTGTCGCGGGGTTGATGTTGTGGAAGGCTGCGAGCTCGTTTGTCGACGGCGCCCGCTCGCCCGACTTCAGCGTCCCGTCGACGATGAGGTCCTCCACCAACTTCGCGATCTGCACGAAGAGTGGCTCTGAATCCCCAACCACCATTCCTCCCTTCGAGCTCGTTGGTTAGTTACTGCACTAACTAACTATAGAACCGTGGTCAGGTAGCTCGCAAGGACCCCTACGAAATTTCTTGAACTACTAGCATGAGTAGGCACACAAACATATGTAGCCTTGTGATGAAAAGAATTTAACGACAATAAAGAATCGGAATTTAGGAGCCATGCTTGAACGCACACTGGTGTTCGTCGACACTTCTTACCTACTGGCGAGCTTTTACAACTCATGGGAAATCGGCGCGCGAGCACAATTAGAAATCGACTTACCCGAGGTAGTCGCCAACCTCGGAGTCATGATCAGCCACCAACTCCACCAACCCATCCACCGTCAAATGTGGTACGACGGCATCCCCGACTCCGGACCCCACCGCTACCAGCGCGCCCTGCGCTCCTGCGACGGGGTCCAACTCCGCACGGGGCAACTCATCGAATGGGGTGAGCGGCGCACCCAAAAAGGTGTCGACACCCGACTCGTCGCCGACCTGGTCATCAACGCAACACGTGGCCAGTTCAGCGACTTCGTCCTTGTCTCCGGCGACGCCGACATGATCCCAGGCGTCGAAGAAGCCACCAACAACGGCGTACGCGTCCACCTCTACGGATTCGGCTGGGACTCGATGTCCTCCGCCCTCCGCCACGCCTGCGACACCACCACCATCCTCGACCCACGCGAAGACTTCGCAGACTCCATGCAACTCCGCGTCCTCGAAGGGCCCCTCCCACCAAGCATCCGGGAACGCCCGATCGCCGACGCCGAACCCGTCGAAGACAACCAAGGCCCCACCGAAGTACCCGGCCTGGGACCCGACCCACTCGCTGCGCCGGAGGAGCCTGCTGCTGAGGAGCCCGCTTCGGACCAGCCGGTCGATCCACCGGCCGCGGAAACCCCAGTTACCCCAGCGACCCCGGCGACCCCATCGCCTGCCGATATGCCGAAGCCCGGCCCAAAGCCTGGCCCGGTCCCCACGGAACCACCGGCACCGGTCAAGTCGGCAGAGCCTGCAACACCTGCCGAGGACCCGAAGCCGGAAACCATCTCCGACGAGGACACCGACGACGTACCGGCCCCCAAACCGGCACCGAAGCCGTCGATGATGGCACCGCGCCGCAAACTCCGCTCGCGCTACGTGCCGCTTCCGGAAGAAGTCTGGACGTCCTCCGGCTTCCAAACCCCCTACGACGTGGGACAACAGTACGCAGCCTGGTGGTTCGAGAACGCCGCATCCAGCGAACAGCGCGACAAGGCCCACATGCTTTCCGGTGGCGGTCTGCCGCCGGAGATCGATAGGCCGCTGCTCCAGTTCGCCTGCGAGACCCTGCACGAGTACACCCTGACGGAAACCCAGCGCGTCAACCTTCGCGACGGCTTCCACTCCGGCATCCGCGGCGTACTCATCAACATTCGCCGCGAAAGCTAACACACTTTCGATACAACAAGGCCCCTGTCCGACACATTCAGGTCGGGCAGGGGCATTCTTTCTGCGTTGTGCGCTGCGGTTTTTCTAAATGTGAGCAACAGGATTGTAGTAATCCCCATTTCGAACTTATTTTCGGGGAATACTACAATCCTGTTACTACAGTTTGCGGCGCTGAGGTTTTCCTAATCCTTGCTGTCCTCGATTTCCTTCGGGGCCTCGGAAGAGGACGAAGCCGACTTGCCGCCGGAAAGCTCAGCGCGGATCTGATCCAGGCGGGCGCTGGCGGCGACATCGCTGCCGGCCGACTCGATTTCGGTCATCCGGTCCGTCATGGAGGACTTAGCCAGCTCCTGCTCGCCGAGCGCCTGGGCGTAGCGGCGTTCGATCTTGTCCCGAACGCCGTCGAGGGTCGGGACGTTGTCGTCGCCGCCGAACTGGTTGAGGGAGTCCATGGCCTTAGTGGTCTGCTCTTGCATTTTCGCCTGGTCAAGCTGGGATTCCAGCTGGGAGACCTGGGCGAGCTGTTCCTGCAGGCGCGCCTCGGATTCCTTCTGCTTCGCTTGGGCTTCCTGTGCGGCTTGCTCGGCGGCGGCGTAGGCCTGCTTGGTTTGCTCGAGTTCCTGCTCGACGGACACCAGCTGGGTGGCGATGACCTCGGCGGCGGCGTCATCGTTCGTTTGGAGGGCGGTCTTGGTCTTCGCCTCGAGGTCCTGTTGGGACTTGAGCAGGCGGTCCAGTTTCATGCTGAGCTGGTTGCGGTTGCCGATGATGGCGGCTGCGTGCTCAGTAATTTCCTGGTGCTGCTTCTTCGCGGCGGCGACGGCCTGCTGGATTTGCACCTTCGGGTCGGCGTTTTCGTCGATCTTGGTGTCGAAGGACTGCATCAGGTACTTCCAGCCCTTCACGAATGGGTTTGCCATTACTGTCCCTCCTGCGCGTTTTGGGCCTCGACCTGGCGGCGGACCTCGTCCATGTCGAGTGCCTTGACTTGCTCGACAAGGTCGTTGAATGCGGATTCCGGCAGGGCACCGGCTTCGCGGTAGACCATGATTCCGTCACGGAACGCCATGAGCGTCGGGATTGCCTGGATATCCAGGGCGACCGCTACTTGCTGGTATTCCTCGGTGTTGAGCTTCGCAAAGGTCACATCCGGGTGCTTCTCGGAGACCTTTTCGTAAACAGGCGCGAACTGGCGGCAGGGGCCGCACCAGGACGCCCAGCAGTCGACGATGACAATGCCCTCTCCGAGAACGGTTTCCTGGAATGTTTCCTCAGTGAGGTCGGTTGTGGCCATTAGGTAGCTCCTTTTCGTTTTTTGTTAGATTGGCAGCTATCAATGCAACACTAACAAGTGCGGGGCGATTCCCGCAGGAAGGAAGGAAATATTATGGCAACGCAAACATTCCAGGTTGAGGGCATGAGCTGCGGGCATTGCGAGCTCAGCATCCAGGAAGAGGTCGGGGAAATCCCGGGCGTGACCTCGGTGAACGCTGATCACACAACCGGCAAGGTTGTGGTTGAGGGCGCAGAGGTGAGCAGGGAGGACGTCGATAAGGCGGTTGAGGAAGCGGGGTTCAAGCTGATCTAATGTCGAATGCACAGATAGAACTCGGCGTTTCGGGCATGACGTGTACGTCGTGCTCGTCGCGGGTGCAGCGAAAGCTGAACAAGATGGAGGGGGTCGAGGCGTCGGTGAACTTTTCGACGGAGACCGCCTCCGTCGAGTACGATCCGGCGCTCGCGGACCCTGATGCGTTGATCAAAACGATTCGGAACGCGGGCTACGATGCGTTCACGGTCACTGACGCCGACGAGCCGCTTGACGACGCCCCCTCCGAACCCGAGCGCGACACCCTCTTGTGGACCATCGTGTGGTCCGCGGTGGTGTCACTGCCGGTGATGCTGGTGTCGATGATTCCGGCGTTACAGTTCACGTACTGGCAGTGGGCGGCGTTTGCTGCCACGACCCTGGTGTATTTCTCGGCAGGGTCGCTTTTCCACCGCAATGCCCTGTTGAACTTGCGTCACGGCAGCATGACCATGGATACGCTGATTTCCATGGGCACCACGGCCGCCTACGGGTGGTCGATCTATGCACTGTTCTTCGGCAACGCGGGCGAACCGGGCATGAGAATGCACATGAGCCTGACGCCGAACTCTGCCGGGATGGACGAAGTCTATCTGGAGACGGTGTGCGTCGTCATCACGTTCTTGCTGCTTGGGCGCTGGTTTGAGCACCGCGCGAAGGGGCGCAGCTCCGAGGCGTTACGCAACTTGCTGCACATGGGCGCGAAGGATGCGACTGTGCTGCGCGACGGCGTGGAAACGCGCGTGCCGATCGCCGACGTGAAGGTCGGCGACACGTTCGTGGTGCGCCCAGGCGAGAAGGTCGCGACGGACGGCACGGTGGTCGAGGGACGCTCGGCGATCGACGCCTCAATGCTCACCGGCGAGTCTGTTCCTGTCGACGTCAAGGAAGGCGACGACGTCACGGGCGCGACCCTGAACACGCACGGCCGACTGCTTGTGCAAGCAACACGCGTTGGTTCGGACACGACGCTGGCGCAGATGGGCCAGCTGGTCAAGGATGCACAGGCCGGCAAGGCGCCGGTAGAGCGGCTGGTAGACAGGATCGCGCAGATCTTCGTCCCGACCGTGATCGCTATCTCGGCGGTATCCCTGGTGGTGCACCTCCTGTTGGGCTACAGCGTGGCTGCCGCGTTTACGGCGGCGGTGGCGGTGCTGATCATCGCGTGCCCGTGCGCGCTCGGCCTGGCCACCCCGACCGCCATCCTGGTGGGCACCGGGCGAGGAGCCGAGCTCGGGTTGTTGATCCGCGGCCCGGAGATCCTGGAATCCACCCGCCAGGTGGACACCATCGTGATGGACAAGACCGGGACCGTCACCACCGGCGAAATGACCGTGGTTGACGCGAATGGCAGCAGCGACGCCCTCGCACTCGCCGCCGCCGTGGAGGCGCACTCGGAGCACCCCATCGCCCGTGCCATCACCGCTTACGTCCAGGACGCTCGCACCGAGTCCGTCACCGACTTCCGGAACGAGCCCGGCATCGGCGCCAGCGCGACCGTTGACGACAAACACGTCCGGGTGGGGCGCCCAACGGTTGACCTCGGCGAATACCGGGACGACTTTGAGTCCATGGAGGCGACTGGCGCGACCGTGGTCGCCGTCGAGGTCGACGGCGTGCTTGAAGGGGTTATTGCGGTGCGCGACGCCGTGAAGGAAGATTCCCGGGTGGGCGTCGAAAAGCTGAAGGAGCTGGGGCTCGAGCCGCACCTGCTCACTGGCGACAACCGCGCGACCGCGCTCGCCGTGGCGAAGGAAGTGGGTATCGACGCCGCCAACGTCACCGCCGGCGTACTCCCCGCCGACAAAGTCGACCTGGTACGCAGCCTGCAGGACGCGGGCAAACGCGTGGCGATGATCGGTGACGGCGTGAACGACGCCGCAGCGCTCGCGCAGGCCGACCTTGGCATGGCGATGGGCGCCGGTACCGACGTGGCCATCGAGGCCTCCGACATCACCCTGATGAATAACTCGCTGGTCAGCGCCGCCGACGGCATCCGCCTGTCGCGCGCGACGCTGCGCACCATCAAAGGCAACCTGTTCTGGGCCTTTGCATACAACGTGGTGCTCATCCCCGTGGCAGCCATCGGGCTGCTCAACCCCCTGCTTGCAGGCATAGCGATGGCATTTTCATCCGTGTTCGTAGTGACGAACTCGCTGCGGCTGCGCCGCTTCCGCGCTACGCGCTAAACAGGCCGCGGAGGCGGTGCAGGACACCGCTTGGCTGGGAGGTGGCGGCCAGCTCGTCGATGCTGCGGGGGAGGTTCAGCAGCATCGTCGAATCCTGGTTCTTCGCGACGGTAATACGTTCCTCTAATTGGGCCACCGTGTGGGCGCACGCGGACGGTGCGTCGTGCATCATTCGGACAGACATTGTGACTTTTCCTTCGTTCGTAACTGTGTTAGGCCACAATGCTAGCCAGAAACGCGCAGCGTGTCATGCATGGCGAGCCAACCCTAAGCAAGGGCAGCCTTGGCTGTCCACCCCCGGACGGGTGCAGGATTAGCCGTGCGCCATGTTCACGAAGCGCGAGTAGTGCAGCTGGTGCGCAACCGGAATCGTGTCGATTGGCCCGCCGCGGTGCTTCGCCACGATGATGTCGGCTTCGCCGGCGCGCTCGTCGTCGCGGTCCTGCGAGTCCGGGCGGTAGAGCAGGAAGACCATATCGGCGTCCTGCTCCAGGGAGCCGGATTCACGCAGGTCGGCGAGCTGCGGCTTCTTGTCTGTGCGGGCCTCGGGGCCACGGTTGAGCTGGGAAATCGCGATCACCGGTACCTCGAGCTCCTTCGCCAATAGCTTCAGGTTACGGGAGAACTCGGAGACCTCCTGCTGGCGCGACTCCACTCGCTTGCCGGAGCTCATCAGCTGCAGGTAGTCCAGCACGATCAGGTCGAGGCCCTGCTGCTGCTTCAACCGGCGCGCCTTAGAGCGGATCTCCATCATGGTGAGGTTGGGGGAGTCGTCGATAAAGAGTGGGGCGTCCTGGATCTCCTCGAGCCGACGGGTGAGCTTCTCCCAGTCCTGCTCCCCCATCTGCCCCGAGCGCATCGAGGACAGCTTGATCTCTGTTTCGGCCGAAAGCATGCGCATGATGATTTCGGACGCGCTCATTTCGAGCGAGAAAATCACTGAGGTCTTGCCCTGCTGGATTGAGCAGGAGCGCATGAAGTCGAGCGCCAGCGTCGACTTACCGACGCCCGGGCGCGCCGCGATGATGATCATCTGCCCTGCGTGCAGACCGTTGGTGAGCTTGTCCAGGTCAATGAAGCCGGTGGGCACGCCCTGCTCCAGGCCACCGCCCTGCGCGATGGCCGCGAGCTCGTCGACGGTGTCCTGCAGCAGGTCGCCGAGCACCTTGTAGTCCTCGCCAGCGTTCTTGCGGGAGATCTGGAAGAGCTCCTGCTGAGCGCGGTCCACGACGGCGTCGATCTCCATGCCGTCTTCGCCCTCATAGCCGAGCTGCACAACGTGCGTACCGGCATTGACCAGCTGGCGGAGGACCGACTTCTCCTCGACGATCTCCGCGTAGTAGCGGGCGTTGGCGGCCGTCGGCACCTCGGAGATGAGCGTGTGCAAGTAAGGAGCGCCGCCGACACGCTCAAGCTCGTTGTTACGGTCCAGCTGGCCTGCGACGACCACCGCGTCAATGTCGGATCCGTGCGAGTACAGGTTCGTGATGGTCTTGTACACCAGCTGGTTCGCTGGGAAGTAGAAGTCCTCCGGGCGCAACGCGTCCGAAACGTCAGTGATGACGTCCTGGTTGAGCAGCATGGCGCCAAGCACGGAACGCTCCGCGCGCTCGTCGTGCGGGGGCTGGCGGTACTCCTTCAGGTCCTTGCGGCCCCGGTTAAAGTTCAACGACCCGCCGTCCCACTGGCGTGGCTCCGGCGGCACCGAGGACTCCGGAGGCTCCGGTGGTGGAACGTAGTCGTCGTCAAAATCGTCGAAGCTCGCGGCACTCGAGTTCTCAGCCATGCAGTACCCTTTACCCTTTCGTGTTGCACAACAGCGTACCGGATACCCCAGACATTCACGTACCGCCAGTTGAGTTATCCACAGGGGCTGTGAATAGTTTTCTATTGTGCCTGGGGTCTATCCACAGGGGGTGTGCACAACGTGTGGAGAGTGTGTGGAAAAGCCATCGAAGGCGCGCCCTACAGCAACCTCTTCGCAGGTCACACCACTTTTATTCAAGACGATACCCATTGGCACCCCCGGTGGATAACCCGCTACCAGCCGGTTTGACTAGGCGCCTTCGGTGCGCTAAATACACCGTCACATGAGGGGCACACCGCCTCGCTGTGGAGAGTTATCCACAAGCGCAGGCAGGCAAACGAAAACGGGCCCCGCTCCTCACAAGCGGGACCCGTTCTCAAGCTGTTGTCGTTGGACTACCTATCGGTAATCGTCGTTATTTGCTAACGACCTCGAAGTTCACTTTGCCTTCCACGCTGTCGTGGAGGTTCACCTTGACCTGGTATCCACCGGTCTTGGTAACAAGGCCCTTCGGTACATTGATGCGGCGCTTGTCCAGGGATGGACCGCCGGCTGCCTTGACAGCTGCTGCGATGTCGCCAGGCTTGACGGAGCCGAACAGCTTGCCCTTCTCGGAGGTACGCACTGGCACCTTCACGCCGGTCAGCTGGTCGAGCTGATCACGCAGCTCCTTTGCGTGGTCCAAGTCGCGGACCTCGCGCTCCTTCTGTACACGCTGAATATCACGGATCTGCTTCTCTGCACCGCGGGTGGCTGGGATAGCCAGGCCACGTGGGAGCAGGAAGTTACGGCCATAGCCGCCCTTGACCTCGACGATCTCGCCTGCCTCGCCAAGGTTATCAACGGCAGCGGTGAGGATCAGTTTCATGAATCCTAACCTTCCTTGAGTTGAAAATGCTTATGTGTGGGAAATGCTTAGAACGGGGGCTCGTCGTCCATCCCGCCGAATCCACCGGCAGGTGGAGCCGAATTCCACGGATCGTTTTGCGGCTGCGACTGCTGTGCCTGCTGCTGTTGCTGTGCAGGCTGCTGCGGTGCCTGACCAAACCCACCCATGTTCTGAGGCTGCTGCTGTTGCTGTTGCTGCTGTGGGCGACCGTAGCCCGAGTTGCCTTCGCGTGGCGTGCGCTGCACGTTCGCGGTGGCATACTTCAGGGACGGGCCTACCTCATCAACTTCGACCTCAAACACGGTGCGGTTTTCGCCCTCGCGGGTCTGGTAGGAGCGCTGCTTCAGGCGACCGTTGACGATAACGCGCATGCCCTTGGTGAGGGACTCCGCGACGTTCTCCGCCATCTGACGCCAGCAGTTACAGGTCAAAAACAGGGCCTCGCCGTCTTCCCACTGATTCGTGTCGCGGTTGAACTGGCGTGGCGTGGAAGCGATGCGGAAGTTCGCTACCGCTGCACCACTTGGAATAAACCGCAGTTCCGGGTCCGCAACCAGGTTGCCGACGACGGTGATCGGTGTATCGCCTTGTGCCATTGTTTTGACTCCTTCGTTTCCGTGGTTCCGAAAGCCGTTCTTTACTTGTCGGTTCGCAGAACCTTGGTGCGCAGCACTGATTCGCTCAGGCTCAGCACACGATCGAGCTCTTGGACGGTATCTGCTGCGCATTCAAGATTGATGACAGCGTAGATGCCCTCTTCCTTCTTGTTGATTGGGTACGCAAGACGCTGCTTGCCCCACACATCAACGTTTTCTACCTTGCCGTTTTCCTTACGGACGATCTCGAGGAACTTGTCCAGGGACGGGGCAACGGTGCGTTCATCCTGCTGTGGATCGAGGATGATCATTACTTCGTAGTGACGCACGGACCTCATCACCTCCTATGGTCTAGATTTGAATGTTTTCGGCCGCCGCATTGTGCGGTGGCAGGAGGGTCGTTGCGTCAAGCAACCCCACCAGCGTACCCCACCCGTTACGCTGGGCAAAATACTTCTCGACGCCCCCTCCGCCCTACTGCGGATTGGGCACGGCTACGAAGACCGCGAGGATCACCGGAATGACGGTAATGAAGACAAAAGCGGCAAGACCGTAGCCGACGGCGCGAGGGATTTCTTGACGGTTCGTCGCTACGAACGCTGCGGCGATGAAACCGAATCCGACTGCGATTGAGGCGATTCCGGTAACGGTTGCGGATCCCATGCTGGCTCCTTCCAATCTTCAGGGGTAGTCAGAAGCGGGTCGTGGCCGTTGTGCGCGGCAGCAACTTTGTCCTCGCGTTTGCCGAACATCTGCTGGATAACCAGCACCATGATGGCGATGATGAGTGCGTCGCGGGAGATGATGACGGTGTCCAGCAGCGCGCCAGGAGCACCCTTTTGGTCCTCGCCCATCATGTGCCACATCAGCACTGGCCACACCATCATGTCGACCGTCATCCAGGAAAGCAGGAGGCGCCAGTACGGCAGCGCCAGGACAGCGGGAACGATGAACCAGATGGAGTACTGGGGGCTCCACACCTTGTTGAAGAGGAGGAAGAACCCGACGATGAGCACGAACAGCTCGGCGACGCGCGGCGTGCGCGGCGCCTTCAGGCCAAGCACGAGGACGGCTGCGCAGCCCGCGAGGAAGAGCACCAGCGTAACCGTGTTCAGGATGACGGGGGCGCCTTCACCACTATCAAACCCGCTCCAGCCGAAGACGCGGTTGATCACTGCGTAGATGGTGGTCCACTCCCAGCCGCGGTCAGTGTTCAAGCGGTTGAACTCATTCCATGCCTCCGGGTTGTGCAGGTACACCGGTAGGTTCACCGCAGCCCAGGTCAGCGCCGTGGTGGCAACCATCTTGAGGAAGGGCACGAAATTCCGCTTCCGGATGGCCAACACCAGGTATGCGCCGAGGATAAACAGCGGCCACAGCTTGAACGCGGTACCGGCGCCAATCAGCACGCCTGCCAGCCAGTACTTCTTATTCCGCACGGCGAGCATCGCCGCCACCACGAAAAAGATTGAGGGGATGTCCCAGTTGGTAAACAGGTGCATGATCAGCAACGGGGAACCGACAACGAGCAGCGTGTCCCAGATTCGGTTGCCGGCAAGCTCCGCCACCATGCGCGCTGTAACCACCCAAATGGCGGCCAGGATGAGCACTGTTACGTAGAAGTACCAACCGGACTCCGGCAGGATGCGCGAGACTGCGAAGTAGGTGTTGCGGGAGATGAACGCGCAGAACTGCTGGAACAGGCCGGCGAGCACCGGGTACTCCATGTAGCGAGTCAGGTCGCCCTCAACCCAGGAGAAGTCGTAGACGAAGCCCGGCTGGTCCAGGCCGCGGCCGCCGTACAGCGGCAGGATGTCGTTATAGCAAAAGGAGGTGTACTGGCGGTTGCCGTCCCAGTTGACCTGCATCACGCCGGCGTCGTCAAGCTTGCCCATCGCGCAGTTTGACTTTGAGAGCGCGCCGAGGCCGATGAAGACGTAGGCGAGCGCGAAAATGGTGCGCAGCGGCGTCCAGAACTTAGAGCGTCCAATTTGGGCAAAGCGCCCCATAGGTCCGCCGAGGAACTCAACCCAACCGCGGGCGGCGGGTTCGGTGAGGGCTGGCTGGACGCGATCCTTCGGGTCAGGCCACGTGGTTGCTGTCATCGTTGCTCCGTTATCCAAAGATATCGTTTATAACCTGGTCGATTGCGTCCTGTACCGGGTCCGGCCGCGGCGCGGGCGCCGGTGCTGGCGCCGGAGCCGGAGCCGGTGCGGGGGCTGGTGCCGCCGGCTGGCCAGGTCCGGCCTCGCCCGTCGGCGCGTTGGCGTCGGCGCTTGGCGACGCCGCATCAGCCGGAGCACCCGTGGTCGAATTACCGGAGAAGCCACCGTAGTAGCCGCCCAGGTTCACGCCGCCCGAGTAGGGGTTGACGCCCCAGTACACAGGGGATGCCTCAGGGAAGTACTCGAAGTCCTGGCCCTGCAGGAGGGAGTCCAGCACGTTCTTCCAGATCCGGCCTGGAGTGTCGGCGCCGAACATGTTGCCGCCGTAGGAGTTGAAGATCGCCGAGGTGTTGTCGGCGGTACCGACCCACACGGCCACGGCGAGCTGCGGCGTCGAGCCGACGGTCCACGCATCCTTGTTCAGGCCGGTGTTACCAAGCTGGGCGGTACCGGTCTTCGCGGCGGACGGGCGACCGCCTGCCAGCACGGCGTTGGAGTACGGGACGACGGACTGCATCGCCTTGATCACGTTGTCAGCGACCTGCTGGGAAACGCGGCGTTCCGTGTAGCCGGGGTCGAACTCGTAGAGGACCTCGCCGTAGGCGTCGGTGACGCGCTGCACGAAGTGCGTCGGGTGCGCCAGACCGCGGTTCGTCAGCGTGGAGACGGCGGTGGCCATGTCGAGTACACGGGACTGATACTGGCCCAGCACGATGCCCTCGTAGGGCTGGCCACCGTTTTCACGCAGCGTGACCGGGATGCCCGGGATGGAGCGGGCCACGCCGAGGGCGTGCGCCATGTCCGCGGTGTCCTGCGTGGTGTTGTCCAGGTCATCCTGGATGCGCATGAACGCGGTGTTCGAGGAGGTGCGGGTGGCGTCGAGCATGGAGAGCATGCCGGAGCCGCCGCCGTCCCAGTTGGTCACTACGTGGCCGCCTGGCAGCGTCACCGGGGTGGCCGAGTACATCGCGTTGAGCGGGATGCCCTGCTGCAAGGCCGCGGCCAGCGCGAAGATCTTGAAGGTGGAGCCGGTCTGCAGGCCGGCGTTGGCGTAGTCCCAGCCGGAGGGGTCGTCGCCGCCGTAGTAGGCGCGTACTGCGCCCGTCTTCGGGTCGATGGCCACGACGCCGGTGCGGGCGTCGTCCTGCAGGAGCGAAAGCTGCTCGCGGGAAATCCGCTCAACCTCTGACTGCGAGTTCGGGTCAATCGTGGTGGTGATCTTCAAACCACGGTTGGTAAGGTCCGACTCGGAGATGCCGATGGTGGCCAGCTCCGTCATCACCTGGTTCTTAATCAGGCCGTTCGGGCCGCTCGCCTCGGTGTAGGCGGAGTAGGTCGACGGATCGCGGGTCTCCGGGTACTGCAGCCCGGCGCGCTTCGCAGGGTCGAGCTTGTTCGTCTCAACGAGCCCATCCATCACGTAGTTCCAGCGGGCTTTCGCGCCATCAGGGTTGGTCCACGGGTCGAGCTGGCTCGGCAGCTGGATGGAGGACGCAAGCACGCCGCCCTCCTCCAGCGTCAGCTCGCTGGCCGGTTTGTCGAAGAATGCGTGCGCGGCAGCCTCGATGCCGTATGCGTTGCGCCCGAAGTAGACGGTGTTGAGGTAGGCGTTGAGGATTTCTTCCTTGGTCCAAGAGTGGGTCATCTTGATGGAGTAGACGAGCTCTTTGGCCTTGCGCTCATAGGAGTGCTCATTGCCGACCAGGGCGTTCTTCACGTACTGCTGCGTAATCGTGGAGCCACCACCGGCTGATGCGTTGCCGGTAATCTGGCCGATCACGGCGCGACCGAAGCCGGTGAAGGAGAAGCCGGAGTTGTCCCAGAAGTCGCGGTCCTCGGCAGCGAGGACGGCGTTTTGCACGTCAACTGGCACCTGCTCCAGCGGGATCTGAACGCGGTTGCCCTCCGGCGGCACGATGCGAGCCAGGTCGGTTTTGCCGTCGTTAAAGTAGAGGTTTGAGATCTGCGCCGTTTCGATCTCATGCGGCTCCGGGATGTTCGCCCGCTGGTAGTTCCAGATAAACCACACAGCTGGGATGCTGGCCAGCAGCACCAAGAGCAGGAGCATGGCTAGGACCCATTGGCCCGTCCGCGACCGGGACTTGGATGGGGTCTTGGTTTTCTCGTCTACGTTAGTCACACATTGTCCCTGTACGATCACCTACAGAATTGCTACAGCACACACTACCCGTACCGGGCGTTTTTACCGCACTGGAGTGGCGGTCCATTCTTGCAACAAGTGGTTCCAGTGGCAGTGGGGGCACACTTCCACCTTGTGCACGGTGATGGGGCCGACCTCACCAACGAGGGTGTCAATCTCGGCCTCGCTGCGTGCGGTGCCGGTGCGACGTCCAAGCTTTTCGCTGTACACCCAGCGCACTTCTCGCATGTCACGGCCGCAAATTGGGCAGTTTCTTTTCGACGCCTCTCCGTGATGTTCTGCGGCTGCGCGGAGGAGGAAGTCGGCGTCGCAAAGCTCTTCTTTGGGAATGTGCCCGGCGTGATAGGCGCGAAGGGCCGCCCGGCGTTGCCATTCGTGCGAAACTTCGTGCTGGTAGGTGAACATCGCCGCCATACTAGCGCAACAACATAGTTTCCTTCGCCTATGTATAGAATGATGCGTTGCACGTTTTGTTCGTCTCTTTTGTACAAGGCAGGTCCTTATGGCTGATCGTCCTGACCCGTTGGAGTTGGCACAGCGTATTCGCCCGGCGATGACGAGTTTGTATGTCGCGTATTTCCGAAATACGGAACGCTCCGACCTCACCGGCCCCCAGCTTTCGATCTTGCGTCGCCTCGAGGTGGAAGGGCCAAGCCGGATCAGCCATATCGCCACGTCAGAGGGCGTGCGAATGCCGACGGCCTCGAACACCATCAACCAGCTGGAGAAGCGCGGCCTAGTGCACCGCACGCGCTCCGCGGAGGACAGGCGCGGCGTGCTCGTCGACCTAACTGACCAGGGCAAACGCGAGCTGAGGCGAGTGGGCAAGGAGCGCACGCAGTACCTCGCGGATATGCTCGCCACGCTTGATGACGCCTCGCTGCAGCAGCTCGACGCCGCCACCGAGGCAATTAATACCCTGGCAGACGTCTACGCGAACCCGGAAAGCTAATACACTAGGTCGGTATGGCGCCACGATCTTTCTCTTCTGAACTAGCCCAGTCCTTTGAGTCTGAGCGCCCACTTCGAGTGCTCGTTGGTTGGGATGCTTCCAACTCGGAGGCGATCGAGTTCGCCGCCTGGCTGGGGCGGAGCCTGCCCGTGACGGTGCGGGTTGCGGCGTCGGTGTCGGGTTCGTGGACGAAGTCGCTGTCGTCGAAGAAGTACGACAAGTGGCTGCAGAAGCAGCGAGACACCATCAGCGAGAAGGCCACGAAGGCGCTGAAGCACGAGTTGCCGCGTTCGCAGTGGGCGGACCCGGTGGCGCAGGTGCTGGAGCGCGGCAGCCTCGCGGAGTGCCTGTTCGAGATGGCGGACGGTTTCGAGGCTGATATTTTGCTGCTCGGCTCGAAGTCGAAGACATCGAAAGGCCGCTTCCGGCCGACCTCCGACGCGGACGAGATGATGCACTCCTCCCCGCTTCCGCTGGGCCTGGCGCCGAAGGGCGTGCAGCTTTCGAAGAAGGGCATCACCCGCGTCACCTACTCGCTCATCGACTCTGGCGCGGTGCAGCCGAGCTTCTCCGGCCTGGCGTACGCCACCACGCTCGCCTGCCTTCTCGACGTCCCGCTGCGCATCATCGCGTTTTCCCCCAGCGAGGGCGGCGGTTTCGACGATCAGGAAGACCAGATGGAGTGGAACGAGGCCGCGCTCGGCCTGTTGGACCGCGCACGCGACTCGGCGTTTGCTGTCGCGGAACACCTCGGGCCGGAGCACACCGAACGTCTCGACGTCTCCAACTTCGTCGCCACCGGCAAGGGTTGGAAGAAGGCCATCGACTCGGTGAAGTGGAAGAAGGGCGACATTTTGTGCCTGGGCTCGAAGTCCTCGGGCCCGCTCAAGCGCGTGTTCGTTGGCACCCGCGAGGGCGAGTTCATCCGCTTCGCCCCCGTGCCCGTCATCGTGTACCCACGAGGGAAGCACTAACCATGGCTGACGTATTTGACCACCCCGAAAACGATCTGCATTCCGGCGCGGACCGCTTCTCCCGCGTCCGGCCGGAACCGGCCAGCTTCGACGAGCTTGCCCTAGAGCCGGACCCGCTGGAGGTCGCGCGGCGCAACAAGGCGTCGACGAAGCAGGCGATCACGCTTGCGGTGGTGACGGTGCTTGGCACGCTGCTGTTCGCGTGGGCACTCGCCGCCGTCGCCCGCGTGCAGGGCGGCCCCCTGTGTGAGGCCGGGGACGCGACGTGGCTGTGCACCGAGTCGTGGCGGACGTGGTGGGCCGTCGTCACCTCGATTCCGCCGGTGGCGGGCCTACTCACCTGCGCGGTGCTGATGGTGCGCAAGCTCAACCGCTACGAGCGCTGGATCCCCTGGATGGGCGTGTTCTGGCTGCCCATCGTGCCGTTCACCATGTGGTGGCTGACGGTCACGATTGGGATGCTGGCGCTTGATGCGACGCACTAGCGCAATCTGCGCAGTACGGGTTCTCCTCCCGGCAGGCCTCGCAGCTTAAGTACTGGTGGCGGCACTCCGGCTCGTTCACGCAGTTATAGAACATGTTCGACGGCGCCCCGCAGTGCACGCAGTGGCCAAGCTGCACATAGTCCGGGTCATTCTCCGGGCCGAACTCGGTGTGCATCCGCTTATCAAACACGTACAGCGAGCCCTCCCACAGGCCCGAGTTGCCGTACTTCTCGCCGTAGCGGACGATGCCGCCGTCGATCTGGTAGACCTCCTCGAAGCCGCGGTTCTTCATCAGGCTGGACAGGATCTCGCAGCGGATACCGCCGGTGCAGTAGGAGATGACTGGTTTGTCCTTCATCCAGTCGTACTTGCCGCTCTCCAGCTCCTTGATGAAGTCGTGGGTGGTTTCCACGTCCGGGACCACGGCGTTCTTAAACTTGCCAATCTCAGCCTCGCGGGCGTTGCGGCCGTCGAAAAACACAACATCCGGGTTGTTGGCCACCAGCTCGTTGACCTCCTCCGGCTTCAGGTGTGTGCCGCCCCCGACGACGCCATGCTCGTCCACCTTCAGCTCGCCCGGCGCGCCGAACGCCACGATCTCATCGCGCGCCTTGACCGACAGCTTCGGGAAGTCCTCCGCGCCGCCCTCAGACCACTTGAACTCGATGCCCCGGAAATACTCCTTCGTCTTCTTCACGTAGGTCTTGCAGGCCTTAATGTCGCCACCGACGGTGCCGTTGATACCGTCCTTGGAGATCAGGATGCGGCCGGTCAGTCCCAGGCCCTCGCAGAGGTCGCGCTGCCAGAGGCGTACCGCGTCCGGGTCCGCGATGGGCTGGAACTTGTAATACAGGAGGATCTTGCTCGTCATGCCCACGAGTTTAGCGCTTGTGGTAGAGCCCCTTCTTCCAGTACTTCGGCTCCGAGGTCACCAGCACGCCGAGGTTGCGGAAAATGCCCTCGTCGACGGAGCCAAGAATGGTGCTGGTGTGCGCGTCGCAGCCACGCAGGTTCTTCAGCTGCTCCAGCGCCGCCGCCGCATCACTGCTTGTCGACGCCGACACCGACAACGCAATGAGCACCTCATCAGTATGCAGCCGCGGGTTCACGGACCCGAGGTGGCGCGTCTTCAGCGTCTGGATCGGCTCGATGGAATCCGGCGACAGGAGGTGGACGGAGTCGTCGATCCCCGCGAGCACCTTCAAGGCGTTGAGCAGCACCGCCGCCGACGGGCCCAACAGGTCCGTGGTCTTGCCGGTCACGATGGTGCCGTCCGGCAGCTCCAGCGCAGCGCCCGGCGTGCCGGTGGTTTGTGCGACCTCCAGGGCCGGAGCGACCACCACGCGGTCCTGCGGGGTCACCTCCGCCTTGCGCATGATGTTCAGGATCCGGTCGGAGACGGTGTGGTCGGAGTCGTCGCGGCGCTCGTCCACGAGCGTCTTGTAGTAGCGGCGCACGATCTCCTGCTTCGCGGCGTGGCGGCAAGCGGCGTCATCACTGATGCAGTAGCCGGCCATGTTCACACCCATGTCCGTCGGTGACTGGTACGGCTCCTCCCCCGTCACCTCGCGCAGCAGCGCCTTGAGCAGCGGGAACACCTCAATGTCGCGGTTATAGCTGGTGACGGTCTCCCCGTAGGCGTCCAGGTGGTACTGGTCGATCACGTTGACGTCATCAAGGTCGGCCGTCGCGGCCTCGTACGCGAGGTTCACCGGGTGCGACAGCGGCAAGTTCCAGATGGGGAACGTCTCAAACTTGGCATAGCCAGCGTTAATACCGCGACGGTGCTCGTGGTAGATCTGGCTCAGGCACGTGGCCAGCTTGCCGGAGCCCGGACCCGGCGCCGTCATCACGATCAGGTCGCGGGACGTCTCCACGTACTCGTTGCGGCCGAAGCCCTCCTCGGACACGATGCGCTGCGTATCGTGCGGGTACCCGGCGATCATGTAGTGGCGCGACACTGTCAGGCCCAGACGCTGCAGCCTCTCAATGAACGCCTCCACCAGCGGGTTCTCACCCTCCAGCTGGGTCACCACCACATTCTCGACGAGGAACCCTCGCTCCCGGAACACGTCCACGAGGCGCAGCACGTCCTCCTCGTAGGAAATCCCGAGGTCCGCCCGCATCTTCTGGCGCACCACGTCACCCGCATTAAACGCGATCACGATCTCGACCTCATCCTTGATGCGGTCCAACATCGCAATCTTGTTATCCGGCGTAAACCCCGGCAGAACGCGGGAGGCATGATTGTCGTCGAAGAGCTTGCCACCCATCTCTAGGTAGAGCTTTCCCCCAATTGCTTTTCGTCGGGCCGAAATGTGCTCCGACTGCATCGCAATGTACTTATCCCGATCAAATCCAACGCTATATGGCATGGAACCTGAAGTATACCGGGCCAGCGCGCGCATCTCTATTTGTGCACGTTGGGGCGGGTTGGTTCCCGTCGACCTCTTACGGTCGACCAACCCTGGTCAGCGCGGAATCAGGTTTTTGGCGTCGAAAAGCCCCAAATTGCCGTGACCTGCGTTGGTCGACGCTAAGAGGTCGACCGGAGCGGAAGCGGGTGCGCGCTGTACCTTGGTCGGTGAGATATAAGGAGTAGCAGAGTCTAATGCCCGAAGGCCACGTCATCCACCGCCTCGCCCGCCACTTGAACGACACGTTTGCGGGGCAGCCCATCGAGATTTCCTCCCCGCAAGGGCGTTTCGACGTCTCCCCGCTCGCCGGCGCCACCCTGACGGAGGCCCGCGCGGTGGGCAAGCACCTGTTCCTGGAGTTCTCCACGGCGACGGTGCACGTGCACCTGGGCCTGATTGGTTCCTTCCGATTCGAGCCCGCCGAGGACGTGTGGGGGCAGATCCGGCTGCGCCTGGCCAACGAGGAGGTGGCGGCAAACCTGCGCGGCCCGCAGTACTGCCGCTACGTCTCCCCGCCGGAGGAGCAGGCGATCCTGGACCGCAGCGGCGAGGACCCCCTCGACCCGGACGCGGATCCGGAGGCGCTGTGGGAGAGGGTGCGGGCGTCGAGACGCACGATTGGGTCGTTGATGATGGACCAGCAGTACTTCGCTGGCGTGGGCAATATATACCGTGCGGAGCCGCTGTTTCGCCTGGGTATTTCGCCGTTTGTGCCGGGCCGGGCGTTGGACCATGGGGAGTTCCTGCGTCTATGGCAGGACGTGCGCGAGCTGATGGAGTATGGGGTGGAGCACGGCCGGATAGATACTGTGCGCCCCGAGCACAGCCCCGAGGCGATGGACAGACCACCCCGGAAGGACGACCACGGCGGTGAGGTCTACGTGTACCGCCGCGCCGGCGAGCCCTGCTTTGTGTGCGGCACGCCGATCGAGGTGCGCAAGTACGAGGGCCGCAATTTGTTCTGGTGCCCCTCCTGCCAGGCGGAATAGCGCGTAGAATGGCGGAATGTTTGCTGCACCGTTTGCGTATTCCGCCGCGGAGATTCGGGCCGCGGAAGCTCCCCTCCTTGCCGCTGAGGCGTCTCCTGACGCGTTGATGCAGCGCGCCGCGCACGCTGTGGCGCGGGTGGCGCGTGAGATGTCGGGGCCGCGGGAGCGGGTGTTGCTGCTGGTGGGCCCGGGCGGCAACGGCGGGGATGCGCTGTACGCGGGGGCGGAGCTCGTCAGGGAGGGCTGGCACGTCGAGGCTTGGCTGCCACTGGGCCGGGCGCAGCAGCGGGCGTTAGATGCGTTTGTGGGGGCCGGAGGTGGGGTCGTCGAGAAGCCTGGGGCGTGCGACCTCCTTATCGACGGCCTCTTCGGCCTCGGCGGTGCCGGCGACCTGCCCGACGCTGTCGCCGACATCGACGCGAACCAGGTGCTCGCGGTGGACGTGCCGAGCGGCGTGGATGCCGACACCGGCGAGGCCGGCCGCAACGCGCTGCAGGCCGACGTGACGGTGACGTTCGGCGGGTGGCGCTACGCGCACGCCCTCTCGACGCGCTGCGGGAACGTGCTGTGCGCGGACATTGGGCTACCACTGCCGGAGAGCCACGTGCGGACGTACCGCGCGGTGCCCAACACGGGCCTGGACCTCGAGGACATCAGGCCGATGGGCCCAGTGCCGGTGGACGTCAAGGAGCCCGGCGCCGATGACGACAAATACACAGGCGGTGTGGTGGGCATCCACGCTGGCAGCGGTACGTATCCCGGCGCGGCGCTGCTGTGCACAGCTGGCGCGGTGACGGCGACGCCGGCGATGGTGCGTTTCGCGGGCGCGCAGGCGCTCGAAGTGGTGCGGGCGCGGCCGGAGGTCGTGGCAACCCGCGAGTTGGAGCAAGCCGGTCAGGTGCAGGCGTGGGTGTGCGGTCCCGGAATTGGACTCGGCGAGGAGGCGGATACTGCCGTCGATTGGGTGTTGCGGCAGGGTGTGCCGGTGGTGCTCGACGCGGATGCGCTCACCCTTGTGGCCCGCGCGCCGCGTAAGTTGGCGCGGGTTGTGGTGACCCCGCACGACGGTGAATTTTCACGCCTGTATATAGGTATGATCAAAGATCACGTCGGGGAGACTGCCGACTGCGCCCGCCAACTTGGTTGCACTGTGGTCCGCAAAGGGCGCGCCACTGTCGTTTCAGACGGTCAGGAATCCATCCTTATCGACGCCGGCTCCTCCTGGGCCGCCACACCCGGCTCCGGCGATGTGCTTGCCGGGATTATTGGGGCTCGTGTGGCGCGCGACGGGATAGACGACGTCCTACTTTTGGCCCAGTCGGTTCAGGTACACGCGGTGGCTGCGTGGCTCGCTTCCCGGACACCGTACGGCCACGCACAGACTTCTGCTAGCGAAATTGCATCCAATGTGCGTAGCGCTACGGCGTGGTGCGCACGTTTTTAGCAAAAGCAGTGTAAGGCCCCTAAATTACAGCGGTGTAATTTAGGGCCGATGAACTGCATTTTCACCCCGTACACCCCCAGAAAGGGTTAGGTGGGGTATGGTCCCTTTGTTTGGTTTGTGGCTTCCTTAAATGTAGATGTTGAACAATCCCGCAAACACATGTCATGGACCTGCGAGTATGTGAATATTAAGGTTTATTTACGGTTTTTCCTGGATAAATACAGAAACACGCGTCAACGAACGAATACGTTTCCGCAGCTCCCTCGGCTACACTCAGAAATATGTTCAACAATCGGAGACTCCAAGCAATCGCAATCGCGCTCTCGCTCGGCGCGTGCGCCATGGTCGCCCCTTCCGCTGAAGGTGCCACCGTTGGCGAGAATGTCTCCGGCGTATGCTCCATCCGCCTTAACGCCGAAGAGACAAAGCTTTATGAGCAGTCGAAGGGCAAGGCAGCAAGCTTCGACGTCGACAAGGCGTGGAAGCTCGCATTCGAGCAGGCTTTCCCAGCAGCCAAGGTGCACGGCGAGAAGCTGTACAACGATCTGAAGTCGGACTTTGCGTACCAGCAGCAGTTCCAGCCAGATCCTCGCCCGAAGCTCGCTGAGCTCGCTAAGCAGGTCGCTGAGGACTCGGAACTGCCAGAGTCTGTCGCACTCGACTACGTCACCCACAAGTGGAGCGACGCAGTCGTGGCAGGCTTCGAGAACCCGGGTCGCCTCCCAGAGATCCTGGAGTACGACAAGTACTTCGAGAACGGCGAGATCCCAGCCTCGAAGCAGTCGTTCCGCGCACCGGAACCAGTCTTCCCGACCATCGGTGACCGCGACGCCCTGATCCAGGAGAAGAAGGACCAGTTCAAGGGCCTCACCGACGAACAGGCAGCTGCTTGGGTTGACCAGTTCGAGAACCAGGAAGGCGTCGCAGAGACCCGCACCATGGCGGAGGTCGAAGCAGCGCTGAACCAGTCGAAGGACAACTGCCGCGACGGCAAGTCCGGCATCGTGCTCTTCCCAACGCAGCACTCCAACCCGGACGCAGTCTCGCAGGGTGCTGAGGGCACTGAGCGCAGCAAGGAGCAGCCAACCACCACGCCTTCCTCTCCGACCACCACGGTTTCCGTTGACGTTCAGGTCAACCCATTGAACGGGAAGACCACCGTCACCCAGGAGCCTTCGAAGACAGTCGATACGAGCGATAACTCGGCTGCCCTTATCGGTGGCATTGTTGGCACCATCGTGATTGCAATCCTGGCGGTCCTCGGCCTGACGGCAGCCAAGATGCTGTAATCTCATCTCCATGGAGTCTCGGAGATTTTTCACTGGCGTTGTAGCCCTCGGGCTCAGCGCCAGTTTGCTATCTCCAGTTGCGGACGCCGCCGTCATCGGCCCCCAAGATCCCGCAACGAAACTCTGCGCGTTCTACCTCTCCCCCGCCGAATACGCCCGCCTCATGAACGCAGCGCGCCTCCACTTCTCCGCGCCCGAAAAAGAGTACGCGCTGGACTATCAAACATTCCGGCAAGCGTTTCCGGAGCTGGGGAAGGTCGAAGAGGACGTGTATAAGCGGATTAGGGAAGAGGAAGGGCGAGAGTTCCTCGCACCCAGCAACTTCGCGCGGCCCGACTCGCTGCAGCACACGTACGCGGTTGAGGCCTTCACTGAGGCGGGGCTGCCCGCGAGTGTCGCCGAGTGGTACCTCTTCAAGTACAGTCCGCAGCGCACCACACCGCAGGCGTCGGCGGATGACGTGCTGACCTACCACTACTACGAACTGATGGGGCAATACCAGGTGCTCGGGCCAGGGCAACGCGCCCTGTTCCGGCCGGTCACCCAAGCCACTGAAACCCCAGACATCGCGCGCGAGCTCCAAACCCGCTTCCCTGGGCTCAGCGACGCCGCCGCCACCGCCTGGGCGCAGCAGTACGCCTACACGTTCTTCTACACCAACCTGCGGCGCGTCAAGGAATACGTCAGCCTTCGGGAGCGGGCTGAGCAGCTCTGTGCCGCCGGCGGCGACGCCACCCTGGCGCTCCCGATCCCGCCGAACGCGGTGAATACGGTGGTGCCGCCGATCCCGACGCTGACTACCAGCACGGCACCAAAGCCCACGCCCACGACACCGGCCACGCCAACCACCCAAGCACCCGAGCCGACCGCAACGGCCACAACGAAGCCAGCCCCAACCACAACCACGCCCGCGCCCACAACCACGACCCCGCCCGAGACCGAGGAAGAGAAGGAGCTCACCCCGCTCGCGATCGCCGGGATCGTGCTCGGAGTGCTGGGCGCGGTGCTGGCGGGAGGCACCGTAATCATGCAGGCTCTCAACCTGGGGGCGTTCGCCTAACACGCCCGGTGTAGGTTGTCACGTGTGAGTAAACAGTCGTCGCTTCCTATGCTGCCGTTGTCCGCGATGAGCTTCGCGGCGTTCGTCTACGTCACCTACGAGATGTTCGCGGTCGGCCTGATTCGGCCCATGGCGCAGGACCTCGGGGTGACGGAAGGCCAGATCGGCCTCCTCATGAGCGTGTACGCCGGCCTGGTCGCCGTAGTGACCATCCCGCTGATGCACTTCACGCGCAACTGGGACCGCAGGCCCGTCTTCCTGGCCACGCTCGGCTTCCTCGCCGGGGGCGTGATCCTGCAGGGCATCGCGAACAGTTACGCGGTGCTCGTCGCTGCCCGCGTGACCGCGGCGTTTACGCACGGGCTGTTCTGGTCGCTGATCAACCCGATGGCGGCACGGCTGGCGCCAAAGGGGATGACGGGCAAGGCGGTGGCGACGGTGTCGTTCGGGTCGACGATGTCGGCGGTGATCGGTACGCCGTTGACCACCATGCTCGGCGGGTGGATCGGGTGGCGCGGCGCCACCTGGGTGCTGGGTGTCGCGGTGATTTTCTCGGTGGTGGCGTTGGTGGCGTCGCTACCCTCGATGCCGGCGAAGCACCCGGAGTCGGCAGCGGGTGCGAAGCGGACAAAGTCGGCGATCCCGTCGCTGGTCCTCTTCCTGACGTTCAACGTCACCGCCGTGTTCACCACCTTTACCTACCTGGCGCTGCTCATGACGACGACAGCCGGGCCGAAGCTGGTCCCGTTCGGGCTGTCGCTCTTCGGCATCTGCGGGGTGATTGGCGTGTTGACGGCGGGCAACACGGTGGACCGGCGCATGATCCGGGTCAACGGGTTCGTCGCCATGCTGTTGGTGGGGTCGGCAGCACTGGGGCTGCTCGCGCTGGAGACGAAATCGGTGCTGCTCATCATCGCGATGATCATCGTGTTCGGGCTGGCGAACGGGGCGCTGCCGCCGTCGGCAACCACCATCTTCCTGCACGCCGGAAAACGCAACGAAGACCTGGCAAGCTCCATCTACGTGGTGACCTACCAGGTCGGGATCGCGGCCGGATCCGCGCTCGGCGCCGCGGTGGTGGACGCCGGCTTCCTGCCCGGCACGCTGTGCATGACGGCCGGACTGGCGGCCTGCGCGTTCATCACCTTGGCGCTTGGGTCGCGCCCGAAGCTACGCTAGCGCGCGTTCCCGCGACACGTGGCCGTCGCGGACGCGGACAACCTCGTCACTGTCGGAAATCAGGCTGGCGTTGTGGGTGACGAACCCACAGGCAATATTGTGCTCCTCCACCAGGGTGCGCAGCAGCGCCACGATCTCGTGGGAGCGCTCGGAGTCGAGCGCCGCGGTCGGCTCGTCCGCCAGGATCAGCTTCGGCTCCCCCATCAGCGCGCGGGCGATGCCGACGCGCTGGCGCTGCCCGCCGGAGAGCTGCTGCATGCTGCGGTCCCCAAGCCCGTCGAGGCCGACTTCCGCGAGCAGCTCGTTCGCGCGGTCCACGCGGGGCTTCACACCACGAATATGGTCGGTGACCAGCAGCTGATCCCGGACGTTCAGCGCCCCGATCAGGTTGGCCTGCTGGAAAATCATTCCGATCTTCTGCAGGCGGACTTCGTCGGAGACCGGGGTGGCGTCGACAAGAATGGTGCCACTGTCGGGCTTCAGTAGCCCGGCCGCTGCGGAAAGCAGCGTGGACTTGCCGGAGCCGGACTCGCCGATGATGAAGGTGAGGTGGCCAGGGTTGGCGTCGAAACTGATGTTATCCAGCGCCGTGAGTGTGTCCTCGCCGTCTTGGTACGTGACGGTGACGTGTTCCATGTGCAACATTTACGCAATACCTCCCAGTGCGAGCTGCGGCTCAACTTTTGTAATTTGGCGCGTCGCGATGAACGCGCCTACCATCCCAATCGCCCAAATCGCCAGCGGCGGCCCCGCGACCGTGAGCACCGTCAGCGAGAACGGCGCCACCTTCGACGCCGCCAGCCCAATGCCCAGCGCAATCAGGGCACCAACCGCCGCGCCGATGCCCAGCAGCACCGCCGCCTGACCCAGCGCATCCTTGCGCAAGTAGCTATTCGACGCCCCAATCGCCTTCAAAATGGCCAGGTCACGGGTGCGCTGCATGGTCCACACCGTCAAGAAGGCCACGATGACCAGCGCCGCGATGGCGTACAGGAAGCCCAGGATCATGTTGAAGGACGCCTGCTCCGACTTGTACGCGGCCAGGCCGTTGAAGGAGTCCTTCATGCTCATGCCTCGGTCATCGCTAGCGAGCAGCACCGTGCCGTCCGCATCGGTGTGCATGGCGGCCTTCCAGTCCTCCGTGTTCACCCACAGGACCGCGGTGTGGGAGAAGTACAGGTCATCCGTGACGGCGTCGACGGTGATCGGGGTGCCGCCGACGGAGAGCTCGTCGCCAGGAGCGACGTGCAGCTCACGCGACGCGACCGCGCCGTCGCCAAGCACCTCCCCACCCGGAAGCTCAGTGCCCTTCGGCAGACCCAGGATGGAGATGGACTCCTCCTTGCCGTTCTCGCGCAGCAGCAACGTCTGGCCGGTGCCCAGCGGGACCGTGCCCTCCTCCGCCGTCACGCGCGACGTCATATAGGAAGGCTCATCCATGTCCTGGAAGACGACCGACTTTGCATCCAGTGCCTCCAGGGCCTCCGTGTTCTGCTTGCCCAACCCGTTGGTCAACCCGGTCAGCATCACCACGAGCAACGTGATCAGGCCAACCGTGCCAACAATGAGGCCGAAGCGGCCTCGCGCTTTCACAATTTCTCTCAATCCGACGAACATGCCCACATTGTGCGTGTGAGCAGGCATAATCCACATCGGGAGCGGGGTTGAACCTCGAATCAACCGTCCGGTTGATGCGCTCTCAATCGGATGTCGGGTGCAGCGTCTAAGGTGATCTGCGTGAACACCACCAACCGGATCCTCACCTTCCTGCGCGTCAGCCTGCACGTACTCGTTGCCGTGCTGCTGCTCGTCGGCGTTGTCTCCAGCGGGTGGAACCCGCTGGCCATCTGCATGGCGGTCCCCTTCGCGTTGCTCTACCTCGCCGGGACCGTGGCCTACAACGAAGGCAAGCGCTTCCCCCGCGCTGCTATGTACACCTGGCTCGCCGCCGTCCTCGCGCTGTGGGTGGTCATGGCGCTGCACGCCGCCGAGTTCGTCTGGCTGGAGTTCCCGCTGGTCATCCTGGTCTCCGTGGTGCTGCCCACCTGGTCCGGTATCGCGGTGGCGGCGCTGCTGCTGGCATTCACGCTGTCGGTCACAGTGCCGGGCGCGGGAATCGGCGGGGTAGTCGGACCGTTGCTCGGCACCGTGCTGGCGCTACTGATCTACCACTCCTACCGGGCACTCCGCGCCGAAGCCGACCACTACAAGCACCTCGCCTACGAACTCCAGGCCACCCACATGGAACTCGCCGCCGCCGAACACGCCTCCGGCGTCCTCGAGGAACGCGCCCGCCTCTCCCGCGAAGTCCACGACACCATCGCGCAAGGCCTCAGCTCCATCGTGCTGCTCGGCCGCACGCTGGACAAACAGATCACCGAGCCCGGCGCGAAACAGATCCTCGACACCATCCGCGCCACCGCCTCCGACAACCTCGCCGAGGCGCGCCGCTTCGTCGCCGTCAACGCCGGGCCCGCCGAACCCCTGCCACGCAGGCTGGAGGAGCTCGCGCGGGGAGCGGAGGGGCGTCAACAAGCACTCGGGCAGCGGCTCACGGTGGACCTCAACGTCGAAGACGTGCCCGAGCCCGCCGCCAGCGTCATCGAACGCGTTGTGCGCGAGGGGCTCTCCAACATCGTGCGCCACGCCGGCGCCACCCGCGCCGTGGTCACGGTGGAGAAGCTTGGGGACGTCGCCACCGTCGACGTCTTCGACAACGGCCGCGGCATCACCGGGCCCGAAGGCTACGGCCTGCGCGGGCTGCGGGCGCGCGTCGCGGAGGTCGGCGGCACCCTCAGCGTCGAAGGTAACGTACTAGCAGCAAGCATCCCCCTGGGAAAGGACACCCATGAGTGAGATCAACGTCATGCTTCTCGACGACCACCCCGTCGTCCGCGCCGGCCTCCGCGCAGTACTCGACTCCTTCGGCGACATCACCGTTGTTGGCGAAGGCGCGGACGGGCGCGCCATCGAGCACATGCCCGACAACGTCGACGTCGTGGTCACCGACATCCAAATGCCACACGTGGACGGCATCGAAGTCACCCGACGCCTCGGCGAAGCAGGCGGCCCGCCCGTGCTCATCCTGACCACCTACGACACCGAAGCCGACGTCGTCGCCGCCGTCGAAGCCGGCGCCCTCGGCTACCTGCTCAAAGATGCCCCCGAGGACGAACTCCACGACGCCATCATCGCCGCCGCCCAGCGCAAACGCGTCCTCTCCCAGGAAGTCGCCGGAGTCCTCGCCGAGCGCCTCATGCGCCCCGACGAAGCCTTAAGCGCCCGCGAAATCGAAATCCTGCGCGCCCTGCAGACCGGCGCCTCCAACCGCGCCATCGCCGACCGGCTCTTCATCTCGCAGGCCACGGTGAAAACCCACCTGATCCACATCTATAACAAGCTCGGCGTGGACAACCGGACCGCCGCCGTGGACCGGGCGAGGGAGCGCAAGATTATTTAGGTGTTGGTTGGGCGCTAGATTGCTCGGCAGTGCTTGAGCTTGAATCCTTTTCCTCGTGGAGGCTTTTTCTGCGCTGGGAAGACTTCCGATGCTGGCTTCGGTACATAAGCACTAGCACTCGGCGCAACCGAAATTGCTGCCCCCGTGAAAGCTAAACTTACTATCCCAACTACTCATGAACGGAGCGGCTTTCGAATGACCAGTCTTTCTTCCTTGTCAAATGGTGAGCTGCAAGGCTTTTACGAAGAGCTTTACGTGTATTGCTCTGAAAAGGATTCTTACCACATTGCAGAGCGTTTCCAGAAGGAACTCAAACTTTCCTTCTCCGAAATTGACGCTCTTCCTGATTTCACAGTTAGTGAATGCGATGAAGACGAGTACGAACTTGCTAAAGAATTAGAACCTGGTAGCAATCAGGAGAGCTTTCGTCCATACGTGATTACCCAGCACTTCTTCTTGGAAGTCTTAAACCTAAGTGACCAGGTAATTGACCCTATTAGTGATGCTGTTTTCGAAGCCGTTCAACGAGCGACAGAAGATGTCCCATACTTCAGTTTCATGGGCTTTCTCAAGGACAATCGCTCTGAGGATAAGTAGAACCGGATCGAAATCGATAGCTCTTTTTCTCTAAGTTCGAGCGTTGAGCTGGACGTGCACGCAAAAGACCAGGTCGCTGATTGTTAATGTGGGTATTTGGCGCTAACCGCGGCAGAACGTGCACCAAATTCCCGATTTTCCGGAAAGGTGCCTGGCTATTTCCCCAGGTCGCGATCTCTGCGCAAAGGAATTTGGTGTCACCCTCGCCGACCCGAGTGACAAAAGACGCAACCCACTTTTCACGACCTGGGCTTTTACCGGGTTCAGCCGACAGGATTGCGTCCATTGTCACTCGCTCCCCACTCCATGCACCAAATTCCAGCATTTGAAAAGCGGCCCCAGGATACCTGCACGCCACAGAAGTGCTAGATGTTTTTAGGCCTGGAATGTGGTGCAGCGCTACCCAAAAGCACTCCCAAAAGGGCCAGGCCGGCGCAGGTGAGGATGCCATTGGCCATCGATGCGGTCGGGTTGGACCCGAGCGCCACCAGGGGAGGGACCAGGCCGCCGATGATGAATTGGAAGAAGCCCATCGCGCCGGTGCCGGCGCCGATCCCGATGTCCCGGATCTCCTCCACGGCGAGCGCCGAGGCGTTGGCCATGATGAACCCGGCCATGGCGGACAGCGTGGCGATGAAGGGGAGCATCGTGAGGTTGGGACCGAGCTGGCTGTAAGCGAGCAGGATCAGCCCGGCGAGGATGTCAACAGATAACGCCACGACGAGCAGGGTGCGTGGCTGGTGGGTCTTGACCAGGCGCATGTTGATGGAGTTCGACAGCGGGATGAGCAGGGCGATGTCGCCGAAGATGAGGGAGAAGGTAGTTGGTGTAACGCCGAGTTGTACCTGCAGGACCAGCGGTGATGCCGAGATGTACGAGAACAGGGTGCCGAAGCCGAGGCCGGCGGCGAACATGTAGCCGAGGAAGGCGGGGCGACGCAGGCATTGGCCCATGCGGGGGAAGATGGTGCGGAGGGTGCCGCGGGTGCGCTTGGCGGGCGGGAGGGTTTCGGGGACGAAGCGCCAGGCGATGAGGATTTGGGCGAGGTTGACGGCGGCGATGGTCCAGAAGACGCCTCGCCAGGTGAAGGTGGGGATGATCAGGCCGCCGAGTACGGGGGCGATTGCGGGCATGAAGCCGGAGATCGCCATGAGGCCTGACAGGCCGCGGGCGGCCTCGCGGCCGTGGGCGATGTCGGGGATGACGGCTCGCGTAACGACGACGGCGCAGCCCCCTGCCAGGCCTTGGAGGAATCGGGCGGCGATCAGGAAGGAGATCGTGGGGGCGACGGCGCACGCCACCGACGCCGCGAGCGCCACCGCGGAGGCGACCAGGATGGCGGGTTTGCGGCCCGTCCCGTCAGAGATAGCGCCGAAGACTAGGTTGCCGAGTGCCATCCCGAGCATGAACCCTGAGATGGTCAGTTGGGCGGAGGAGGGGGACGTCGATAATTGGGTGGCGAGCTCGGGCATGCCGGGCAAGTACATGTCGATGCCGAGCGGGCCCGCCGCGGTGAGCAGGGCGAGCGCGAACAGGAGGCCACCGGAAAGTTTCTGCACGCCGGTAGGATAGTCGCATGCGTGCAACTGTAGAAATCTGTTCGATCGACGATGTGCCGGAGTCGCTGCAGGCGCTCACAGACCGCGAGCCCTCAGCGTGGGTGGCGCTGCGCGCGGTGGACACCACGCCGGGCGGGAAGCTGCGCGTCCACGCGGGGCGCCTGGCCGGGCAGGAGGTGCCGGGGCCCAAGGGAAGGCTTGCCGCGGAGCTGCGGGTGGCGCCCGGCGCGCAGGTCACCGTGTGGGTCAACGACGAGTACGAGCACCACGTGCTGGACCAGTCGGAGGGGCTGCGCCTGGAGGGTGTGGCGCTGAAGCCGGGCCAGGTCGGGCGGATTGCGGCTGGGCACCTGGCCGTCACGGTGCGCAATACGGGGGAGGAAACCGGCCGAGCGCTGCTGTTTGGCCGCGTTGCGTAGTTGGCCAAACGGGCCCGGCGGGCTTAGCGTAGGTGCATGCAATTGCCTAAGTATGGCCCCGCGTGGGCCGGGTCCCTGATGGGGACGTCGATCGCCTCTACACTGTCCGGGTTGCACGGGTTCCGCCTCGGACAGGTTGCGTTTGCACTGGTGGCGGCGGTGTTGCTGGCGGTGTTCACGGTGGGCATCCGCAACGAGCCGCCGCGGCACCAGAACATGGCGGCGTGGGGCATGTACACGATGGGGCTTTTGGCGTGCGGCTCTGCGTGGACGGCGCTGACCGGCAACGACATCTTCCAGCTGATCAGCTGGTGGATTGGCGCGCCGCTGTCGATCGCGGTGTGCCTGTGGCAGCTGTGGGGCTTCTGGAAGGTATCGGAGCACTACACCACCCCGGCGTTCCCGTGGGGGCTGGCGCCGGTCACGCCGATGGTCGCGGCGACCTCCGGCGGGCAGCTCGCCGCCGAGCACGGCATGTTCTACCACCACGCGGGCATCGTGTGCTTCTTCTTCACGTTCATCCCGGCGATCCCGCTGTTCGCTTACTGCTACTGGTCGCTGTGGCGGCGCCGCGATCGCCCGCGCGGCGCGGCGGCAGGCACGGCCTGGATTCCGCTCGGGGTTGTCGGCCAGTCGACGGCCGCCTCCACCTTCCTTTTCGACGCCCACCTCTACGGCATCATCATGTTCGCCATCGGCGTACCGTGCGTCCTCTTCGGCATGTACTGCTTCTACCAGGCGGTCTTCACCTGGGCGCCGTACGGCCCGCTGGTGGGGCTCCACATTCCCGGTGGGCACCCTGTGCCTGGGCTCCTGGACCGAGGGCTGGCACGCCCTCTCTTTCGGGCTGCTGCTCCTGCTGCTGTTCCACTGGTGCGCGTGCGCACTCCGATTCCGTTCCTGGCAGCGTGAGCGCGTGTGAAAACCAGGACCAGCTATAGCCTGCCGCCAGCGGGCCCGGCGTGGGGCGGCAGCCTCATGGGGACCTCGCTGGTGGCGACGCTGCTGGTCATCAGCGGACTCGACCCTCTGGCGTGGGTCGTGGCCTGTATCGGGGTGGCCATCCTGGTGGCGCTCGTCGTCGGGTTCATCATCTACCGCACGCCCCGCTTCCACCAGGACATGATGGCGCCGTGGGCCATGACGTTCATCGGGATCATGTCGCTCGGCACCGCGTGGACCAACCTCACCGACAACCTAACCTTCATCCTGGTTGGCTTCTGGGTCGGGGCTCCCGCCTGCCTCGCCGTGTACGCCAACCAGCTCCGCGGCTTCCAAGGGGAACCGAACTTCGCGTGGGGGCTCGCGCTCGTCGGCCCCATCATGGCGGCCAACACGGCCGGGACGACCCACGCCAAAGGCGGCGGCGACATCTACTGGATACTTGGCGTGTGCTGCTTGGTGGCGTCGATAGGCGCAGCGTATCCGCTGTTTGCCAGGGTGTATGTGGCGGCGTGGCGTCGAAAAGTGGACCTGAGCGGGCCGAACGCGGCGACCGCCTGGATCCCCCTCGGCGTCGTCGGGCAGACAGTGTCCGCCGTGGACCTGCTGTTCGGCAAGGATGCCGAGCTTATCGTTGGCACCGTGCTGCTCATCATCGCGATCCCCATGATCGCCTTCGCCATGTGGCACTTCTACCCCGCCGTCGCGCACTGGGTGCGATACTCCCCCGCCTGGTGGGCCTCCACCTTCCCCACCGGCACCATCAGCGTCGGCAGCCACCACCTCGCCGAAGTATGGAACCTGGAATGGCTCACCATCATCGCCACCGCGCTGCCAGCTCTCCTCGTCTTCCACTGGCTCCTCTGCGTCGCCCGCTGCACATTCTGGGTAGTTCGCGAGCGCTAAAAGATACAAAACTATAGAGTGAACGACATGAACATCTCTCTATTAATCACCGTAGAAAACTCCCGACCCGAGATTTCACGATGCATTAATGTTGATCACTCGATGTACCTGGGAGAACTCGCACTCATTATCGACGCCACCCTCGGCTTCTCGAGCGCAGCAACACACATGTTTTCGGGGAACATCAACGGCGAACAACGCGTCTACACCGCCCAACCAGCCGCCGGCGAATACGACGAAAACGACCTCACCGTCCAAGACATGCCCGAAACCATGAGCTACATCTACGACGCCGGCGCCAACTGGAACATCAACGTCCAAGTACTCGGGCCATCCACCATCGCCGGGCCAACCCCTGTCCTGATCTCGGCGCTCGGCCCCGACGTCATCGAGCACCTCAAAGGCCCCGCCATGATGACCGAGCTCTATGACGAAGCCGTCCGCCTCGCAGCCGGCCAACCCGCCGACATGCACATCACCCCAACCCTGTTCTCCGCCATGCCCGTCATGTCGCCGGGCCACATGGTCGACAGGCTTACCAAGGCAGACCCGGTCAGTATCTCGAACCGCATGTACTACAGCGTCGAAACCATGGTCGCCCGCAACATGATGGACCCCGATGCCGCCGCCGAAGAAGACGAAGACGTCCGCGAAGCGCTCCGCGAATACCTGGCCAACCGCGAAGACCTCAAAGACATCATGGCCATCGACCCCAACCCCGAGAGCAACCCCGCCGTCATGGCTGCCATCGGCGAATTCCTCGAGGACTACTACGGGCCCAACCCGACCTTCGACTCCCCCGTCTACACCGGCATCACCGAAGCGCTCTACAACCTCATGGACGGCCTCCTCCCCGACGACCCCATCTGGCGCAGGCACCTCCACAACTTCTTCGTCGAATCCGGCTTCATGCGCGCCGAGCAAACCGGGCGCTACACCATCACCAACGAGGGCGTCGAGCTGCTCAGCGGCGGCGACAACCCATTCGACTTCGCCGAAAACATCGCCCGCGGATTCTACGCGACCTTCGGCCGCGAAAACTGGAACCAACTCATGTTCAACCTCATCTCCGACTCCCCCCACCTCCCGGACTCAACCATCTATAAAGAAGGCACCGCGATGCTCGAGGCCTTCGGGTTCGGCGAGGACACCGGCGACGGGTTCGCCCTCAACGGGGATGGCTACGACATGCTGAAGTGCATCGCCATCGACTTTTCTTCGTAGGCCTGGTGCCAAAGGACGCACTTCGTTTTGGTATAGATGTTCATAGTGACTGGTCAGAAAAGGGCTAGTTTTTCCTAGCTGCGTGATTTGGCACTGCGCCCCGCCACAAGACACCAAATTCCTGGTTTTCGCACGCAGCCCGGCGCGTTTCCCCAGGTCGCGGATTCCTCTGGCAGGAAAAAGGTGCGCAGAATCGGCAGCCAGTGCCAAAGGGCGCAGCCAGGCTTGGTATAGATGTTCATAGTGCCTGGTCAGAAAAGGGCTGGTTTTCACTAGCTGCTTGGTTTGGCACTGCACCCCACTGCAAGACACCAAATTCCCTGATTTCGCGCGAAGCCAGGCACGTTTCCCCAGGTCACGGATTTTCCAAGCAGGAAAAAGGTGCGCAGGCCCGAGTGCGCAGACCCTCGACCCCTTAATTCACAAGGACCAGCCACAGGCCCAACCCACCCAGACCGACTAGCGCACACGCAGTGGCGAAGACGGAAACCGTGTTTGGTTGGGAGCGCTCCTGGGCGAGGTTGTGCGCTTCGGTGCGGTAGAGGCGTCGATATCTGGCGATGAGCACTGTCGCGAGCGTGAGTAGTAACCCGATGGCGCCGAAGACGGGCACGGGGTAGGCGTAGGACCAGCGCAGGAGCACCATCGAGCAGACGAGCATGGCCAGGGCGGTGCGGGTCCAGCTCAGGGCGGTGCGCTCGGGCTGGAGGCCGGGGTCCGGGACGGGGATGGTCACGAGAGCAGGCCTACCAGCACGACGATGGAGGCGACCAGGATCCCGACGCCGAGCAGCGGCGCGATCGCGGGGGCGGGCAGGGGACGGCCGTGGCGCAGGGCTCGCTCGACGCGGACCCAGCGGATGGCGGCGCCGGCAGCTATGGCCATGCCGATCACGATCACGGTGGCGGCGGCGAAGGTTTGGGTCTCGGAGGTGATGCCGGTGACGTCGAAGGCGCCGAGGGCAATGCCGCCTGCCAGGAATGCCAGCGCGGTGCGGGTCCAGGCGAGGAAGGTGCGCTCGTTGGCGAGGGTGAAGCGGGCGTCGGGTTCGTCGCCGTCGGGGAAGACAGTGCGGGTGAAGCTGGGCATGTGGGCAAGTGTAGCGCCCAGGGCGCCGCCGGCGGTGTTGATGAGGAGGTCGTCGATATCTGAGTAGCCGGCGGCGAGCGCGTACTGGGCTACTTCGATGCTTAGGGACGCCACCATCGCCACGAGCGTGGCCTTCCAGACCTTGCCGAGCCGGAGGCGGGCCAGGTAGCCGACTGGGAGGAAAAGGACGATGTTGCCGATGAGGTTGAGCCACGGCCCCCACCAGACTCGGTAGTAGATGAAGGAGCCGAAGGGGATGAGGCGCAGGTGGCGGACCTCGTGGGAGATTGTGTCCCACACCCCGGGCAGGCCAACGTACGCCTTGCCGACGGTAAAAAAGAGCACGGCCGCGGCGGTCAGTGCCACGGCCGTGTAGTAGGTGCTGCGCTTAGGCAACGGCTACCTCGTGCGGGACGGGGCCGCCGGAGACCTGGCGGTAGGCGTATACCATCGCCAGGAGTGCTGGGGCGGCCAGCAGCGTGCCCAACACCAGAGAGACAAAAGCGGCCACGCTGGAGGCGGCGCCACTGCCGGAGACGGTGACCATCAGGATCCCGCAGACGATCATCAGGCCGAGCAGACCACCGTAGTTGCGCTTCGCTGTGGTGAAGCCGGCCTTGAAGGCGTCGCCGAAAGTGCCGTTGTTGTCGGCTGCGTAGAACGACTGGAAGATGAAGAACGGCGAGATAAGCAACATGATCAGCACCGCGATGCCGATCCCAACGAATAGGGTCACGAACGCGGATGGGTCGATAGCGCTGAGATCACCGCTCGAGGCGGTCAGGAGCGCCTCCGGGTCCGCGCCGGCGAAACCAGCGACGAACCCGATCACCATGAGCAGGGCGAAGATCAGAGTCGTGATGATGCCGACGACCACCGACATACCCAGCGTCTTGCCGTAGGCAGCCGACTTGATGTCCTTCAGGACGAACTGCTTCGGGCCGACCAGGGTCTGCTGCAGCGCGGCGGCCAGGAACAGCGGCGTGACGAAGAATAGGGCCAGCATGCCCAGGGCGCTGACCGTGTCGCTCTGGAAGACGGCCCCGATGTTGTTCAGCAGCGCGTACACAAATGCGAGCACCAGCCAGGTGCCCGGGTTGGCGTAGGCGGTTTTGAAACCGTACTTCAGCGCAGCGCCGACGGACAGCTTCCCGGTGCCCAGCCCGTGGGCGACGCCGTTGGCGGCCGGGTTGCTGATCGGGTGCGGGGTGACGCCGTCGCCGTACTGGGAAGGCGTGATGCCGACGAAGCCGTCGTCGTTAGCGAGCATGGCGGCTGCGGGGCTCGTCGGGACGGCGAGCTGGGCGCCGTGGTAACGCAACGCGCTCTCGTCGGACGCCTGGGCGGCCGAGTTGACGTCAAACGCACCGAAATCGGCCTGCTCCCCGTAGGACTGTCCCGAGGGCTGGCCGTATGGCGACGCGCCGTATTCCGGGTAGGACGGGATGCCACCCGGGTTCTGCGGATCGTTGTTAGGTGTATTTGGTTCAGTCATGGTGCCCAACAGTACACACAAACGCTCCGCAGCACCTACACGTTTCCTGAACGTTTACTTAACGACCAGGTTCGCCATACGGCCCGGCACCACAATCACCTTGACCACGTTCTTGCCGTCGGTGAGCTCCTTGACCCGCTCGTCAGCCAGGGCGAGGGACTCGGTGTCCTCCTTGGAGGCGTCCGTCGGGACGTCAATCCGGGCCTTCACCTTGCCGTTGATCTGGACGGGCAGTTCGATGGTGGCGTCGACAAGGAATGATTCCTCGAAGGTCGGGAACGGCTCGAACGTGATGGTGTCGGCGTGGCCGAGCTTCGCCCACAGCTCCTCCGCGATGTGTGGGGCGAGCGGCGCGACCATCTGCACCAGCGGAGTGACCGCCGCGCGCGGGGCGCCCGACGGGTACGTCTTGGTCAGGTAGTTCGTGAACTCGATCAGCTTTGCGACGACCGTGTTATCCCGCAGGTGCTCGTAATCATCGCGGACACCGGCGATGGTGCGGTGCAGCTGCTTGTTGTCATCCTCGGTGAGCGCGGCGTCGGTGACGGTGACCTCGCCGGACTCCTCGTCCACAACCAGGCGCCACAGGCGCTGCAGGAAACGATGCGCGCCGACGACGTCCTTCGTCGCCCACGGGCGCGACGTGTCCAGCGGGCCCATCGACATCTCGTACACACGCAGGGTATCCGCGCCGTAATCGCGGCAGATGTCATCCGGAGCAACAGCGTTCTTCAACGACTTGCCCATCTTGCCGTACTCGCGGTTGACCTCCTCGCCGTCGCGGTAGAACTTGCCGTCCTTCTCCTCCACCTCGGCGGCCGGGACGTACACGCCACGCGAATCCGTGTAGGCGTACGCCTGGATGTAGCCCTGGTTGAACAGGCGGCGGTACGGCTCCTTCGAGGAGACAAAGCCCAGGTCGTAGAGCACCTTGTGCCAGAAACGGGCGTAGAGCAGGTGCAGCACCGCGTGCTCCACGCCGCCGACGTAGAGGTCCACGCCGCCCGGATCGTTCTCGCTGCGCGGGCCGGTCCAGTAGCGCTCGTTCTCGATGTCGCAGAACGCGTCCTGGTTCGTCGGGTCGATGTAGCGCAGCTGGTACCAGGAGGAACCCGCCCACTGCGGCATCACGTTCGTGTCGCGCCAGTACTTCTTCGTGCCCTCACCCAAGTCGAGCTCCACCTCGACCCAGCCCGTGGCCTTCGCCAGCGGCGGCGCCGGCTGAGAATCCGCGTCCTCCGGGTCGAAGGACACCGGGTTGTAGTCCTCCACCTGCGGCAACTCGACCGGCAGCATGTCTTCCGGCAGGCCGTGCGCCTGGCCGTTCTCGTCGTACACGATCGGGAACGGTTCGCCCCAGTAGCGCTGGCGGGCAAAGAGCCAGTCGCGAAGCTTGTACTGGATCTTCTCCTCACCAGCACCGTTCGCGGCCAGCCACTCAATCGCCTTCGCGATACCCTCGTCCTTGCCCAGGCCGTTGAGGTCCAGACCCTGCTCATTCGCAGAGTTGATGTGCGGCGCGTCGCCCGTGAACGCGGTTTCTGCGACGTCGCCGTCGAGCACCGGCACGATCGGCAGACCAAAGACGGTCGCGAACTCGTAGTCGCGCTCGTCGTGCGCCGGCACCGCCATAATCGCGCCCGTACCATAACCGGTCAGGACATAATCCGCGATGAAGATCGGCACCTGCTCGCCGCTCACCGGGTTCGTCGCAAACGAACCCAAGAACACGCCAGTCTTCTCCTTATTCTCCTGGCGCTCCAAGTCACTCTTGGCAGCAATCGCCGCCCTATACTTCTCGACGGCCACCTTCGGCGACTCCGCCCCATTCGTCCAACGCTCATCCGTGTCGGCCGGGAAGGCATCGGCCGTGAGGGCGTCGACAAGCGGGTGCTCAGGCGCGAG
Organism: Corynebacterium sp. UMB10321; assembly: GCF_030228725.1. Taxonomy (NCBI): domain Bacteria; kingdom Bacillati; phylum Actinomycetota; class Actinomycetes; order Mycobacteriales; family Corynebacteriaceae; genus Corynebacterium; species Corynebacterium sp. UMB10321. The sequence goes on from NZ_JASOZC010000015.1 coordinate 39,451, forward strand.
CACCATATAGGTAGCGCCGAACAACGTATCCGGACGCGTCGTAAAGACCTCGAGCGGGCCCGCCTCCGACGCGAACGCCACCTGCGCACCACGCGAACGACCAATCCAATTACGTTGCATCGCCTTGACCTTCTCCGGCCAATCCAGCAGATCAAGGTCATCGAGCAGGCGATCCGAGTAGTCAGTAATGCGCATCATCCACTGACGCAGCCGCTTGCGGAACACCGGGAAGTTCCCACGCTCCGAACGGCCCTCCGCCGTGACCTCCTCATTCGCCAGCACCGTACCCAAACCAGGGCACCAGTTCACCATCGAATCGGACAGGTACACCAAGCGGAACTCATCAATCGCCTTGTGCTTCTCCGCATGCGTCAAGTCTCGGAAGTTACGGCCGTCCTTGGTCAGGCGCTCGCCCGTGAGCAGGTCACGCACCAGCTCCTCAATCGGACGAGCTTTCTGCAGCTCCTCATCAAACCAGGCGTTATAAATCTGCAGGAAAATCCACTGCGTCCACTTATAAAACTCCGGATCGGTCGTCGCCACCGAACGACGCGGATCATGGCCCAGACCCAACTGGCCCAGCTGACGCTTCATATTCTGGATATTCGCCTCAGTCGTCGTACGCGGATGCGTCCCCGTCTGAATCGCGTACTGCTCCGCCGGAAGACCAAACGCGTCATAGCCCAACGTGTGCAGCACGTTTTTGCCCAACATGCGGTTGTAGCGGGCAAACACGTCCGTCGCGATGTAGCCAAGCGGGTGGCCCACATGCAGCCCCGCGCCCGACGGGTACGGGAACATGTCCTGCACATTCAGCTTGTCCTCGGGCAGTGTGCCACCCGTGGCGAGGTCGCCCACCGGGTTCGGCGCGTTAAACGTGCCGTTGTCCTTCCAGAACGTCTGCCACTTCTGCTCAATCTGATTTGCCAGGCCAGCGCCGTAACGGTGCGCTGGGGTTTCGCTCGCGTTAGTCATGGATACACAGTGTAGTGGGTGGGGCCCGGAGGTGGGGTGTGTGGTGGTGTTGGCGGGTGGGATATGTCCTCTCGATTTTGTTCGAGATTTCGTGAACAGAATTGCATGGGGTCCAGACCATTTGCCTGTCGACCGGCGAGACGTTCCGGTCGACCTCTTAGCGTTGACCAATGCAGGTCAGCGCAAGATTGGGAATTGGCGTCGAAAAGCCCAAAAATGCCGTGACCTGCGTTGGTCGACGGGAGGAGGTCGACGGAAGTTTTGCTGGACTAAGTACGGACCTTTCGGGGGTAAAGCTTGAGAAAAACGTACAGATCACTGAACATTATGAGCGCTATCTAATGGTTCACTGTCAACGCAAGGAGTGCCCACTGTGAAGAAGTTCGCGACCGCAGCTGTAGCTGCAACCATGACCCTCGGCCTGATCGTCCCGACGGCAGGTGCCGCAGAAGAAAAAGGCAGCAGCTATGACGACGCCTACAAGGTGACCACCGTCGTCTCCGGCAACAAGTGCACGATCACCTACGCAATCGGCCTGCCGGATACACTCACCCCTGCAGAGGCGAGGCGGAAGATGCCAGATGCCACTACCGCTAATTCCTTCCTCATGAACCACCAGGCCTACCTGCGGGGCGACAGTGACCAAACTTTTTACGACTTTATGAAGGGCGAAGACCTGCTCGCGCTGCAGGCCTGCGCGAACGGCGAGAACTACACCACCAACTTCGTGAACTCGCTGTCCTCCGTCGTCGAGCCGCATGAGGGTCGCGCGGCCGCGTACTGGCTGTCCGTCATTGTTCCTGCACTCCTGGGTATCGCGGCGCTTGGTGCAGCGTTCTCGCCTGAGTTCCGTAACGCACTTCCAGTACCTGTTGCACAGTTCCTGGGCAACCTCCTCAAGTAGTATCCCCTCCCCCTCTAAAGCTCCGCATCATGCGGAGCTTTCTTCTCTATATAAGGACATCACGATGAAGAAGATCACCACTACCGTTCTCGCTACTGCGATGGCTGCCTCCATGCTCGCGCCGGCTGCCGATGCCGCGTCGAACACGATGAGCACGAAGAACTACCAGAAGCACTGCACCCTGAAATTCGACAGCCCTGACATGACTCAGAACAACGGAACCTACAAGCAGGAAAGCATCAAGCGCTGGGTTGCGACGAAGCAGGACCTCAAGAAGCTGGCAGATGCGGACCTGACGAACCTGCAGCAGTCGTCACAGCTCAGCGAGGCGTTCGGATCATCCAATGCAGCGGACACCGCAGCCATCAACGATGGCATGGCGCTCCAGGCGTGCCTGCAGGGCAAGGATTTCAAGGCTGAGCCGATGGATGACGGCACGAAAGCCGGCATCATTATCGGCGTCGTGTTTACGGTGCTGGCCGGTATCGCAGGCCTGGCAAAGCAGGCCGGTTTGATCCGCTAGCTGTTGTCGCGCACCCAGGCCTCGACGGGGGCGAGGCGGGTGAAGTCGACGCGGTCGACGTCCTTGTTATAGGTGTCAATCATCATGCGGTCGTTCGCGGACTTGCGCGGTTTGAGCCGCAAAGCGCCGACGACGCCCGCCATCGTGGCGGCGTGAGCAGCGGATAGTTCGGAATAGTTCATGCGCCCGGGCAGGTAAAAGCGGGTGACGCTGTCCGCGCGGCTGCCCAAAAGTTTCGCGGAAAAGTCCTTATCGACGGCCACTTCGTCCAGGCTCATGCCGACGGTGACGAGGGAGACGGAGTGGGCGTCGAAAAGTGGGTCGGGGAGCTTGCGGATGAAGCTGGCACCGGGGTTGTTCGGGCCGTGGATGGGGGCGAGAACTACGATGGGGCCTTCGGGGTTGAAGTCGGCGTCGGGGATTGGCTCGGCGGTGGTGCTGAGGCGTTTCGCCAGCTCATCGGCGTATTCTTTGGTGGATCCGTAGAACGAGGCGTACAGGATAGTGCAGGCAGTCATACAACTATTGTTGCATGTTGCGGCTAGACTGTGGCGACGATGCGATACGTGTACATGATTGTGGGGCTGGTGGCGCTCGCTCTGGGCGCGGTCGGCGTGTGGGTGCCGATCCTGCCCACGACGCCGTTTCTGCTGCTTGCGCTGGTGTGCTTCACGCGGAGCTCGCCACGGTTGGAGCGCTACCTGCTGCGCCATGACACGTTCGGCCCCTTCATTATTGACTACTACTCAGGACAGCTGACGCGGGCGCAGAAGCTGCGGATTCTGGGGCTGCTGTGGTTGGGGATGGGCGCCTCCATATGGGTGGTGATAGTGGTGGTCGGGCTGTGGCCGGTGGCGGTGCTGCTCGCTGCGATCGGCGCCGCGGTGAGCGCACACATCTGGCGACTACGGCCACGCCCCGAGCGCGCCGCCGAACTACGCCAGCGCGCTGGACTGCCTACCGACCACGCACGTTGAAGCCGATGACGCCGGGGTTGACCAAGGGGGCGTCGCCAAGAAGGGCGTGGATGTTGCCCTCCCTCTCGACGGCACTGGTGACCGCTTTGGGGCGTTGCTTCTTGTCATCTTTGCCGCGGCCCTGCGACATTGGCGCACCCATGAAGCCGCCTCGCTGCCCTTGCTGACCTGCGGTGTTGGCGGCAGAACCTGAGGCACCCGCTGCGCCTGCTGAGGAGCCGAAGCTGCCTGTGGACCCGGCACCCGGCCGACCGGCGAATCCTCCCGCGCCGCCGCCGGCGAGGCCAGCGTTGGAGCCGAATCCTGAGGCTGTGGGTGAGCCTGCCCCTGCGCCTGCTGAGGAGCCGAAACCTGGCGCCTGCTGGTGCAGCGACCCGGCGCGATGGCGACCACCACCGCCTGCGCCACCCATCGGCATGCCGCCGAATGCGCCTTGGCCTGCACCTACGCCGGAGCCCGCTGCGGAAGCGGCGTTTGTCGCTGCGCCGCCGAGCCCGCCTGCACCGGATGCGAGACCGCCGTGGAGGCCAGCGCCCGGCGCGACATTCGCTGCCGGCGCGTTCAGCGCTCCCGGTGGAGGAAGCGTCGGGGCCTGCGCCGAGGCAACCTGGGTCGGGGTGGCGCCGGACGCGATGGCATTGAGCATGTCCGGGTTCGGCTTCCCAAACTGCTGCAACACATCCTGCGGACCACGCGCGTTCGCGAGATCCGTGTAGCCGTTGTTGGCAAAGATGCTGGCAAGCCCCGCTGGCATTGGCGCGTCCGCGAACTCGGGTGCTGTCGGCGCGGGTGGGCCGCTGATGGAGAAGTCGGAACCGGTGACGTCGGTGAGGTCCGGAAGCAGCTTGACGAAGGTCGGGTTCGTCGCCGGCAGGTACGAGTTGACGTACATCGGGTAGGAGCTGACGAAGGCCTCCTTCACAGCCTTCACCGCAGCCGGGGATACCGCCTCAGCTGCTATCGCCGCAGCCTGAGCTGCCGCCGCCATAAGTTGCGACGACGACGCCAACGCCGCCAATCCCGTGTTATTCCCCGCAAGCGCCGCCGAGTTGGCTGCGTACTCGGAGCCCGCCGCCTGAATCAGCTGGAGACGCGCGATCGCCTGGGCGACGAACTCGGTCTCCGCCGAAGATTCGAGGGACGCAATGGCCGGGGCGATGGCCTCCACCATCTCGTAAATACGCTGCGCATTCGACGTCCAATTCGACGCCAACCCCGACGGAATCGCTGTGTTCGTGGTCAGAATATTGCTCACCAGCGACTCGAAGCTCCCATCCGTCGACGCGTACACCGAACTGTTATTGAACGGCTGCGTCTTGTAACTCTTCGCGACAGCCGCCGCCGACGACATCCCAAGATTCGAACCCAGCCCACTCAACCCAGGCGTTCCACTAAGCCCGACCGCGTTCACAATCCCCGCAATCGAATCGTCCGCCATCACCGTATTGTCCAGGCAGACCTTCAACACCTTTGCCGACGACTTCACATTCCCCGTGAACGCGTCCGTCGCAAGTGGAGCGTGCTCCGAGTAGATCGCCCCGTGCTTCTCCCCTGCCTCGCGGAGGCCGGAGACCGAGGAGAAGGATCCCCCAGCATTAAAAGTGGTCGCCGTGAACATACCGGCAGCGTCATAGACTATCGTCTGCAAGTCATTGATGGCGCCGTTAACATCATCAACTTCAATAATTATTTTTGTCATTTTTCCCCCAATATCTTTTGGTTAGCTGTGTGCCCCGGACAAATACAATTGCTCTAGCAGATCAACCGCTATCTGACAGTAATCATCAAACGAATAGCTCTCGTCAAGGCTGAAAAAGAAGGTTCCGATAGCTCCACGCATCGTATCCACTTGTGCAATGCACGGATGAGTCGTCACAAGGGGCATCTCCTGCCTGTAGACGTAGATTTCCGGCAAGATATTTGACTCGATTCCGTCGACCATAACTCGTGTCTGCTCTGCTTGTGATCTATTTCCGTCACTGTTCGCAATTCCTTTGGACTGAAAAGTTCCCGGCTCAGAAAACATGCAAAATGAGTTCCCATGCGGCGAGTCAATCTCCCCGTCCGTGCTCCGCTTGATTTCCCCGGTGAAGTCCGCGCGGCGGAATTCCTCCTCGGTGATGTCGTTGCAGGGATCGAAGTAGTCCTCGGGGGCAAGCGTGAATGGGTCGAAGTCGCCGATGGGGACGGTACCGGACTCAAACACGAAGGCTTTCTGGCCCGCAGAATCCGAGGGAGGGGCGTTGGTTGGGGCGGAGGGGGCGTCGATAAGAGTGGTGCTGGAGCAGCCAGCGAGAAGTGTGGCGGCGAGCAGTGGTGCCAAGGTATAGGTGCGCAAAGTGTCCCCCCGTTTTTCAAAGTGTTTCTACACAACCTAGTGCATTTCGCGCGATTGTAAAGGGTTTTGTGTACACCATGGTGGACATCCGATTTTCAATAACCGCCAGCGAGGCGCCACCCAGCGTCCTAATATAAGGCCCTATGAAACGACTCCGTACTCGTTACTTCGCGCACGCGAAGGCAGAGGGCCGCAAATTTACGGCGCTGACCAGCTACGACACCATGACCGCCCAGATCTTCGACGAGGCGGGCATCGACTTCCTGCTCGTCGGGGATTCGGCGGCCAACGTGGTGCTTGGCCACACCACTACCCTGCCGATCACGCTCGACGAGATGATCGCGTTCGCCTCGGCCGTGGTGCGCTCGACGCAGCGTACGTTTGTGGTGGTTGACCTGCCGTTCGGCACGTATGAGGAGTCGCCGGCGCAGGCGCTCGCCGCGGCGGTCCGCGTGATGAAGGAGACTGGAGCGCAGGCAGTGAAGCTGGAGGGCGGCGTCGAGGTGGCGCCGACGATCAAAACGCTTGTCGACGCCGGCATTCCCGTCTGCGCCCACATAGGGTTCACGCCGCAGTCCGAGCACGCACTCGGCGGCTACGTGGTACAGGGTCGCGGTGACGCAGCTCAACAACTACTTGACGACGCCACCGCCGTCGCAACCGCGGGTGCTTTCGCGGTCGTTTTGGAGATGGTGCCTTCGGAGATCGCGACGCGGGTAACGAACGAGGTTCCGATCCCGACCATCGGCATCGGCGCAGGTAACGGCACTGACGGGCAGGTGCTCGTGTGGCAGGACGCGTTCGGGTTCCGCGCCGGCGGAAAAACGCCGCGGTTTGTACGTCAGTATGCGGACCTGGGCGCGCAGCTGCTGGAGGGCGCGCGGAGGTACCGGGAGGACGTCGAAAAGGGGGACTTCCCTGCTGCTGCCGAATCGTTCGAGGACTAAGGAAGGCCACCATGCGAGTCATTACCACTGTTGAAGAACTGCGCGCGGCGCGCGCCGAAGCGACCGGGACCGTCGGCCTGGTGCCGACAATGGGCGCGCTGCACTCCGGGCACGGCACGCTGATTGAGCGGGCCCGGGGAGAGGTCGACACGCTGATTACCAGCGTGTTCCTCAACCCACTGCAGTTCACCGACCTCGGCGACACCGACGATTACCGCAACTACCCACGCGATATTGAGGCGGACTCAACGTTTTGCGAGGAGCGCGGCGTCGACATCGTGTTCGCGCCCAGTGTCGAGGAGATGTACCCGGGAGGGGTGCCGCAGATCTGGGTTCGCACCGGCGAGATGGGCACCGTCCTGGAAGGCGCGTCGCGGCCGGGGCACTTCGATGGCGTAGCGACCGTCGTGAACAAGCTGTTCAACCTGGCCAAACCAGACGTCGCCTACTTCGGACAGAAGGACGCGCAGCAGGTCGCGGTGCTACGCCGGATGGTTCGCGACCTGAACCACGACGTGGAGATCCGCACCCTGCCCATCGCGCGCGCCGCGGACGGCCTGGCGCAGTCCTCCCGCAACGTGCGCCTCTCCGAGGCGGGACGCTCGCAGGCACTGGCGCTGTCACGTTCGCTGCGGACGCTGCAGGAGCAGGCCGAGGCGGGCGCGTTGGACGTGGATGCCGTGCGCGCGGAGCTTGCCGCTTCGGAGGGCGTGACGCTGGACTACCTGGTGGTCGTCGATCCGGATACGTTGCAGCCGACGTCCGGTCCTGGCCTGGCGCTGGTTGCGGCGACGGTGGACGGCGTGCGGCTCATCGATAACGCGCTGTTGGGGTAGGCCGGGGCGCTGCGGCGGCGGAGGCTGCGGGGTTTCGGGGGCGGAAGGTGTGGTGAAAAGCTTGCTCGGGATTTTGTGAACAGAATTGCACCTGGCTTCGCGCCCGGGCAGCAGTCTTGACAACCGCTGAGGGGGCTTGAATATACAAGAACCTTGTTTTTCCTGTCGCCCAAAGGAGTTTTCGGTGTGAAGAAAATTGCAGCCGTAGCCCTCGCCGCAACCATGACCGTCGGGGCGCTCGCACTGACCACGGGCGCCGAAACTGAGAAGCACCCGATGGACTCCTACCTAATCTCTGCACCGCTGGGCAACAAGATGGTCGACAAAAATACGTGCAAGATTACAGAAACTAACATGTCAATTGTTCAGCGCCACCTCGATGACCCTAGCGAAGCTGCTTACTTTACGAAGCAAACCGACCGCACATGGGCGATAGAGAATCTTCCAAAGATCGAGGCACGTCTGAGGGAACTCCAAAGCACCAACCGCAGCCTGCTAATCCAGTTCTACACTGGCACCACCATCACCAAAGATGAGAAAATACTCAAGGAGTTCCCTGAACTCCTGTACACGATTGAAAGTTTCAAATCCTACATCGCCTGCGCCAAGGGCGAAAACTACGAGGCAAGCTTCATCACCCAGCAGTCCTCGAAGATGACAAACGCGGGTCGCGCGGCAACGTTCTGGACGCCGGTCGCGCTGCTGATCGCGGGCGTGCTCGGCGCGGTCGCGCTGCCAGCGCTCAAGCCGATGCTGCCAGCCAACATCGCTGCAATGCTGCCGTAACACCATCACGGCCTCTGTCAACACAAGCCGAATGCACCCGACTAATCGTCCATGGTTTCCCGGAGACACGGAAACCTTGGACGATTAGTTACGTCTAGACGGGCCGCATTATTGGGACGGAGTTGGACGTCGATTAGCTGCGGCAAGAGATTTACAGGAGTGCCGCAAAGCTATATCGCGATCGCAGGTCTTGTGCTTGCGGTGCCGGGCTTGATCGACTTGTGGCCGAGCGCTGAGGGGAGCCATACCGAGTTCTTGATCTCCCTGATCGCTGTGCTGGTGATAGGCGCGGTGCTCTTTTTCGACGCCGCGTTGTCCGCATCTACTCGTCTTGTTCACCAGAAAGCGCGTAGCGCTGGTTCTTCGCGTTCCAGTGCTTTTCTGTGAACGTAATGATGCCTTGCTGCTCCATTGCCTTCAGGGTCGGGGTTATTTGACCGTAACTCATGCCAGTGTGCTCGGCGATTTCACGTTTGGACAGTGGCTGTCCGGCGTGGTGGAGCGCTTTGCGGATCAGGTCGATTTTTTCCCCGCTCCGTAGGTACGCGCGGCTCCGTGATTGTGGAGATGTCGGAGTTGCTGACTCTGGGGCTTTCGGCGCAGATGTCTCTTCCGGGAGGAAAGAATAAACGGTGCCACCTGCTTGGCCAAGGGCGGTCGCTAGGCCGTATTCCACAAGCTGTTGTAACTCGGCGCGTGCTTGGGTGGAGTCCATCGGGAATTCTTGGCGATAGGACGCGTTGGTAAGCGTCTCACCATTGCGCATCCGGATGAGCGCATGGCGCTGCGCCGTGGAAAACACCTCTCCCATTACGTTGTTAGCGGTTCCACCCCAGGGCACCGAAGATTCATAGGCCGTCCACCCGATTGGGCGGGTTATGTTTA
>NZ_JASOZC010000016.1:0-9973 GCF_030228725.1 Corynebacterium sp. UMB10321
GCGGAGGAGGTGATCAATAGTTGGGAGGACATTGTGGACATAATCGCCGCGAGCACCGCTGTAAGGACGATACCTGCGATGAGTGGGTGGAAGAGGATGCGGGCCAGGTCCAAGAAGATGGTTTCGAAGCCGCTTTGGTCAGTGACACTGTGCGGTGTTTCGGCGAAGAAGACCGTCGATACGAGCGCGGTGAACACCGCACCCGCAAAGCAGATAGTGACCCAGCTGATTCCGGTCCGGCGTGCGCTGGCTGCCTCAGCCGGGGAGCGCAGCGCCATGAAGCGGGTAACAATATGTGGCTGTCCCAGGTAGCCGAAGCCCCACGCCAAGTTGCCGATGATGGTTGCCAACGAGACACCGGCGATCATGTTGAAGTAGTCCGGATTGCCGGCCTCCCACGGGCCGTAGGCGTTGTGGGAAGCGAACGAGAAGATATCAGAGGGGGTATCGAGCGAGAGCAGTGCCATCAGTGGCACCGTGACCAGCGCCAAGAACATCAAGACCCCTTGGACAACGTCGGTATAGCTCACAGCGAGGAAGCCGCCGATGAACGTGTACAGCACAGTAATCGAACCGACGATGAGCACGCCTGTGAGGTAGTCACCATGGAAAGTGGATTCGAAGTAACGGCCACCCGAGACCATGCCTGACGAAACGTAGAACGTGAAGAAGAAAATAATGATCACGGCCGCGACAAACCGCAGGACGTGTGAGGAGTCTCGGGTGCGGTTCTCAAAGAAGGACGGCAAGGTAATCGAGTTATTTGACACTTCCGTATAAGCGCGGAGGCGTGGTGCGACGAACTTCCAGTTCGCCCACGACCCGACCAAAAGTCCAATAACGATCCACAGCTCGCTCATGCCGGAAACGAACAATGCGCCCGGCAGCCCCATCAGCAGCCAGCCCGACATATCTGATGCGCCCGCGGATAGGCCTGCTACGAATGGGTGCAGTCCACGGTCGCCAAGAACGTAGTCGTCATACTTGCTCGTCTGGATCCACGAATAAAACCCGATGGCAACCATGACACCGAAATACAACACAATGGCAAGGACAAGCCAGAAGCTATCGGCCATGTTTGCCTCCCTAAAGCAATAGAAAAAATAAGCGAGTAGAGTTTTAAAGATTACCGTTAGAACCGTAGTCGATGTAGCGAAATCAAGGATGGTATAAGGGTGGGCTTGCCAAAATTCCTTCTTCACGGGCTGTGGCTGCCAGATTCTGGCTTGCAGGTCTGGGTCGAGCAGGTGGCTGGCCATAAAATCATCACACTCGACGAAGTGCCGAAGGGGACCTTCCCCGAACCAGTCCACACACTGCTCGAAGGGGTCAAGTTCCGCCACCGCGGCAAGGTCATGTTGCGCACGCCGAAAGGCAAACTATTGCGGCTCCGGGTGCCGACGGCAGCATTCGCCCCCGATGAGGCAGTACAGTTTCTACGAGCAATGTCCTTCCTCCTGGACCCAGACGTTCCGGCACCGGAAGGGCTCACGGAGCAACAGCGGGCGTCGGTAGCCCCGGATCTTTTGTGGCTCATCCAGATGTTTCTCGGGCTTGAGCGGTTTGTACAGGCTGGCAGGGTATCGATTCACGTGCCGTCTCAGGACTTTCAGTGGTTCGCGCAGTGGCAGCTCGGCACCGGGGTGGAGGAACGCGGTTGGCTCGCGGACATGATTGCGGCTGCGCCAGGCGTACTTACGGAGAACAACCGACGGCTCGACGAAGACTGCTCGCGCACATTTGTGCACTGGATCGCGTCTGCCCAGCTGCGTAACTCCCCTATGCTGCGCGGTGAGCGCCCGTTTCCGTGGCACGATTTTGTACAGTCGTTGCTTCACGGGACGCCGCTACGGCGAGGCTCTAGCGCGTTTTCGCGACAGATGAGCCAGTGGAACGGCTCAATCACTGCGACGAATTTCCAACTGGTCTTCATCGTGGAGCAGCCCGCAGACGCAGAAGATGGGGGCGATGAAGCGTTCACGCAGTGGCCGATCCGGGTGAACGTGCGCTCCGGCGATGAATCGCCGCGGCCCATCCGGCTGTCGGAGTATGACGCCTATACGGTGCAGCAGCTCCACTCCGTGCTTCGCGACGCCATCAGGGTCTCCGACCTGATTGATCCATCGACGCACCGGCGTGCCGCGACAACGCCGGGCTCTGCGCTCGATGGCGACTGGGACGTGTACCTGTCCGCGGAAGAGATTGTGCAATTCGTGGAGACTGAGGTGAGCAAGCTTCGGCTTGCGAACTACGCGGTGATGCTGCCACGCGCCTGGACAACTGCAGAGACAACATCGAAGCTGCACCTTTCGGAAGCGAAGAACCCGTACGACGCAACAGCGGTGACCCGGCTTGGCTTCGGCCAGCTGGTCAATTACGACTGGCGCGTCAGCATCGGCGGCACTGAACTGACGGATGACGAAATGCAGCGGCTCGTCGAGTCGAAGTCTGGGCTGATCAAGCTGCGCGGCGAGTGGGTGCTCGCCGATACACGACACCTCGAGCGCACGAAGCGGTACATGGAGAAACTCCACGGGACGGCGCTGGCGCGGGCTAAGCGTGAAGCAGAAGAAGCCCGGACGACCGCGCAGCTTGCAGCTGATGCGGGAGCAGATGACGCCGAAGCGCTCGCTGCCCGCGCCGACCAGCTCGAGGAGGAGTACCAGAAACTCGAAGCGTCAGAGGAACACGGTGCGGTAACCGCGGAGGAGCTGCGTCAGCTCGCGCTGGAGAGTGGACCAGACTCGCCGCTTGAGTTCACTGGGTCCCGTTGGTTTACGTCTCTGGTCGGCGGAATGGACCGCCCGGCGCCGGAGCGCGTCGACATCCCAAGAACTGTGCATGCTGAGCTCCGCGAGTACCAGCGTCGTGGCGTGGATTGGCTCTACTACATGTCCCGCAACCACCTAGGTGCCGTGCTTGCCGATGACATGGGGCTCGGCAAGACGCTCCAGCTGCTCACCCTGCTTGCCGTCGAAGCAGAACGCGGGCAGCGCACCGGACCAACCCTCGTTGTTGCGCCGACCTCCGTGGTGGGCAACTGGGCACGCGAAGCCGCGAAGTTCGTGCCGCACCTTTCTATATATGTCCACCACGGCAGTGCCCGGTACAAAGGAGAGGAACTGCGTGAGGCTCTCAAGAAGCATGACGTCACCATCACCTCCTATGGGATCGCATCGCGCGATGTGATCGACTTGTCTTTGATCGAATGGGACCATGTGGTGCTCGACGAAGCTCAGGCGATTAAGAATGCGGGGACGAGGGCGTCGAAAAGCGTGCGAGCGCTGCCAGCTCGCCACCGTATCGCGCTGACAGGCACCCCGATTGAAAACAAGCTCTCCGAGCTGCGCAGTCTCCTCGACTTTGTGAACCCCGGCATCCTCGGCTCGCAGTCCTTCTTCCGCAACCACTTCGCACGGGCAATTGAGTCGCGCCGGGACGAGGGCCTCGCCGACGAGATGGGGGAGCGCCTGCAGCGCCTCACCGCGCCGTTTATCCTGCGCAGGCTGAAGACGGACACCGCGATCATCGATGACCTGCCGGACAAGGCTGAGCATGTACTGACAGTGGACATGACTGCGGAGCAAGCGGCGCTCTACACGGCACTCGTTGACCGCATGCAGCGCGAACTGCAGGAACGCAAGGGTATGGCGCGTAAAGGTCTCGTGCTTGCCACGATCACTCGCATCAAGCAGATCTGCAACCACCCGGCTCACTTCCTGGGCGATGGATCACCAGTACTTGCCGACGGCCACCACAGGTCCGGTAAGGTCGCCCGCCTTGTGGAGCTGCTCAATGAGGCAGTGCGAACCGACCAACGAGTGTTGATCTTTACCCAGTACAAAGCGTTTGGTGACATCCTGCGGCCCTACCTGAGCGACTACCTCGGTGAGCTCATCCCGTTTCTCCACGGTGGGGTAGGAAAGAGCGCGCGCGATGCTATGGTTGCGCACTTCCAGGAGCCGGACGGGCCGCGCGCGATGCTGCTGAGTCTTAAAGCAGGTGGTACCGGACTCAACCTGACTGCTGCATCGATGGTGATCCACCTTGACCGTTGGTGGAATCCCGCCGTGGAAAACCAGGCGACGGACCGCGCGTTCCGCATTGGCCAGAAGAAAGACGTCACGGTGTACAAGATGATTACGCGCGGAACCATGGAGGAATCGATCCAAGACATCTTGGATGGCAAGATGCACCTGGCAGGTGCGGTGATTGGCGAGGGCGAAGGCTGGATTACGGAACTCGACGCTGACGATCTGGCACAGCTGATGAGCTACCGAGGAAACGGAGGCGAGCGCAACCTATGAGCACCCAGCGACCACGCGAAGACAACGTTATTTATGCAAACTTCGGCGCACGTCGGCGCTCCCCGGAACAGAAGCAGGCGAAGCAAGCTTCTGAGACTCGATCGCGGTACAAAGACGTTCCTGCGACGTGGAATGCCGCAGGCCGCAGGATCTGGGAAGCAGTCGTGCGATACAGCGATGCTGGTCGCATCAAGCGGGGCATTGCGTACGCCAACGGCGGTCACGTCGCCGAGCTCTACCCGCGGCTTAGTGGGATCGATGCGGTTGTGACCGGCTCACAAATCGAACCATTTCACACCGTCATTGAGCTACCACGGCGCACCGCTGCTGACATCGGCGGGCTGCTATCCGACATTGCGCACGACTCCGCGGCATTGATGAAAGCGCGCAATGGCGTCTATACCGATGAGGCGTTGGACACCTTGATCGCCAACGGTCCTGAGGAGTTTCGGCTGCACTGTAGCTGCCCCGATCCCGTCGTAGCCTGCAAACACATTGTCGCAGTGGGGTATCAGGCAGCACAGCGCATGAGCGAACACCACGAATTCATTCTCCAACTTCGGGATAGCTCGATTGTGCGACTGACCGGCATGGCGCCACCGACTGTGCAGCACGAGGCAGCGCAGCCTGACGCGCCGGGCGAAGTCACGGCGTCTACACCGCGCCCGCAGCCGGACTTTTGGGAAGGCGGCGCGTTACCTGATTTGCCTACCCCGAAAGTCGCTCCGATGATCGAAGATTCTGACATCACGATGCTGCACAAGGCGATGCAGACAATTTCCTTTACCAACATCGACCAGCTACGAGCGGTCTCCGATATCGAAGATCTGTTCTATGCTCTGACTGAAACTGAAGACTAATGTCCGAGCCGTTTGGTAGTAGTGAGTATGTGAACACGTTTCGATTTATCCACTCCTCTGACCTGCAGCTTGGCATGACTCGGAAGTTTCTGCGCTCCGAAGCCCAATCGAGGTTTGACGACGCCCGCTTGCGCGCCGTTGAACGCCTCGGCCAAGTAGCCACGGAGCATGATGCAGACTGTATTGTGATCGCCGGCGATGTGTTTGAGCACAACGCGCTCGAGCGGGAGACGCTTGGACGAGCGCTCGAGGTGCTGAAGCGCCTGCCAGTGCCGGTGTACTTGCTCCCGGGTAATCATGACCCGCTGGTGGCGGACTCCATTTTCTACGCCACCGATGACCTTGAGAATGTGCACGTGCTCGATTCCTTCGATCCCGTAGAGGTCGTCCCGGGCGTTGAGCTTGTCGGCGCGCCTCTCAAAGCCCGATACGCCTCTGAGGACTTATGCGCTCGCGCCGCGCGCGATTTGGAACCAACGGATAGAATTCGAGTGCTTGTCGGCCACGGCCAAGTGGATGGCTACGGCAAAGAACAGACCGAAGCGCTCATCGATCTGGATTTGCTGGAGGAGAAGCTGGCCTCGGGGGTGATCGATTACGTCGCGTTGGGGGATACGCACTCTACGCAGTCACTCGGCACGAGTGGGCGCGTGTGGTTCTCGGGCAGCCCGGAAACCACTGATTTCCACGACTTTGCTATCGGTGGCCCTGGTGGCGGCGGCGAGGTTGATTCCGGTAACACGCTCGTCGTCGAGATTACGAAGTCCTCCACGGAAGATTGCGTTGTAAACGTCGAGCCGGTTGAGACGGGAGCGTGGACATTTGAGGCATTGGACTGGGAGGTCAGTGACGAAGGTGACGTCGAAAGGATAGTGGAGCAGCTTGAACGCTACGAGCACAAGGACCGCACTGTGGTGAAGTATTCCGTCCGCGGCACGCTTGGCCTTGCGGCGATGGCGACCTTTGAGCAGGCGATCGGGCGGCTTGAGCCGGTGTTCGCTGCGTTGTATGAGCGTGAACGGCTCATGAGCCTGCACCTGGCGCCCAGCGATGACGAGCTCGAAAACCTTCCGCTGAGCGGGTACGCGGCCGAGGCGATGCGGGACCTGATTTCCCAGGCATCCGCGCATGACGATGCTAAAGGCTCTGCGACAGCACGTGACGCTGTGAACCTTCTGTTCCGATTCTCCAAGGAAGTGAACTAAATGCGCATCCATTCGATCACCATTGAAAACTTCCGTGGTATTCAGCGGTTAGAGCTCCGTGACCTGCCAGATACCGGTGTGATCGTGATCCATGGCAATAACGAAGCAGGCAAATCCACCATCCTTGACGCGCTGACGACAGTGCTCAACGAACGCCACACTGCCGGAGGCAAGAAGATTGGCGTGCTCACTCCGATCGGGAGGGACGTTTCGCCTGCAGTGCGGCTTGAGGCGACGGTTGGCGATTACAGCTTCACCATTGCCAAACAGTGGGGGAAAGGGAAGTACTCGGAGCTCAACATCACCAGACCGCAGCTGCGCCAATACACCGGGCGTGAGGCTGACGATGAGCTTGCACGGATCCTCGCGGAAAACCTTGACCAGGAGCTCGCTTCGACGCTCTTCCTGCGCCAGGGACAGTTCGCAGCAGGGATCAGCGCAGCGGGCATCCCAAGTGTTGTGCGGACCCTTGATGGGGACGCTGGACGCAGCGCAGAGGAAGCCGCCTACGATGACACTGCGCTCATGCAGCGCATCAGCGACGAATACACAGCGTACTTCACACCCACAGGTCGCCCGCGTGGCGAATACGACAAGCTCCGGAAAGCAGCAGAAGAAGCGCAGCAACAGTACGAATCGCTGTTGCAGGAAAAGCGGAAGTTTGACAATGAAGTCGTAGAAGTTGAGCGCTTGCAGCAGCAAATGCAGCAGATCCAGGATGAGCTGCCGGAAGCACAGCGAGATCTTGAGTCCAGTCAAGCCGAGGCGAAGCGCGCCGAAGAGGTTGCCGCAAAACTTCAGGCTGCGCAAGCAGCTGTGAAATACGCAGAGCTCACGGCACAGCGCGCAGCGCAGGATGTGGAAAACAGGAAGAAGTTGGAGCAGCGCGTCGCACTGTTGGGTGAGCAGCAGGCAGCGCTCGAGCAGGAGAAGGGCGCCGCCCAGCAAGCCAGTGATGAAGAGGAAGCTACCATTGCGACACTCACCGAAACCGTGGAGCGGCGTCAAGCTGCACTGACGAATGCACGCGAGGAGGCACGCCGTGCCAGCGCTCTGCGTGAGTACTCGCTGTGCCAACAGGAACTCTCAGATCTGCAGGCAGTGCTTGACCAGGTTGACGGTGCGCAAGCCGAGTATCAAAAACTCGTTGCTGAGGCCCCTAGTCGTCCCGTCACCGACGCCGATGTGACTCGAGTGGAAGAAGCTGCGAGTGAAGTAAAGGTACAGCGCACCATCCGTGCAGCCTCGACCGCGAAACTGACCGTGCATGCCGATGACGCCACCTTCGTGCACGACGATGCCCCCACACACGTCAAAGGCGAGCGCACTATCGAGCTTTTCGACGCCACCACCTTTGAATTCGGTGAGTTCCATCTGACCTACAGCGCTGGCGCCAGCGGCGCGAACCAGTACAGCGTGGTGGAAGATGCGGAGCGCGCGCTTGAGGAGTTACTCGCGGGCCTTGGTTGTGCTGACGTTGCGGAGGCGCGAGCGAAGCGCGATGAGCATCGGACGTTTGCTCAACGCGTGGAGGAAGCCAAGCGACGCAGGGAAGACATCCTCGCAGGCAGAGACCTATCTGCGCTACAGGAACGCCACCTAAAGCTGCAGAAACTACACGCAGAGCACGCTGAGGCCTTGGGGGAGGGCGTAGCTTTAAAGGAACTCGATGCTGCTGAGCACGAGGCCGCTGCTGCAGAGGCTGCTTTACAGAATGCCCAGCATGACGCGGAAGTGGCGGTGGCTGCGCTGGAGCCGCACCGGGAGCGAAAGGCCCGCCAAGCACTGCTTGTACTGGAGACCAAACTCGCAACGCACGAGGAAGCAGTACGTAACGCCGATGAAGAGTTGCGAACAGAGCAGGAACATACAACGTCGGAAGACTTGGGCGAGGCACAAGCAACTGCTGAGGCTGGACTGAGCGCTGCGCGCACAAAACTTGAAGAGGTCACCACGGCGGCAAACGAGGCCAACGTGGACATGGCACAGGCGCTGCTCGAAAGCGCGCAAACCCGCGTCGTGAACTTGCAAGACCGCTACAATGCCGCCGATAGGCGCGTTGCCGAGCTGAAAAGCTTTTTTGAAATGGCGACTGGTATCGCGGAAAAGGTCGACCGAGCCGAAGCGATGTTGGACGCAGCTGAGTCTGAGTACCGCCGAACCACCCGCCGTGCTGAGGCAACCAAGCTCTTGTATGACACGCTACAGCGCTACCGTGAAGAGGCGAATGCGCGCTACGCGGCGCCGTTCGCTGCTGCGCTGGAGGGCTACGCGGGGGCGCTGTTTGGCAGAGATGTGGAATTCGAGCTCGACGACCAACTGCAAATCACCCGCCGCAACGTTGCTGGTGTGTCTCTGCCGATCGAGGAGCTTTCTGGTGGCGCACAGGAGCAGCTCGCCTTGCTGACCCGTTTTGCCATTGCGGAGCTTGTCGCCCGTGATGGAACAGCACCGGTACCTGTGGTGATAGACGATGCACTCGGCGCGACGGACCCCCACCGGCTGCAACTGATGAACGCGCTGTTTAACAGGGTGGGCAAGCATGCTCAAGTGATTGTGCTGACGTGTTACCCCAACCGGTACGACGGCGTTGCCAGTAGCAACCGATACGAGATTGAGCAGCTAAAAACCAATTAATTAATGCTATGAAACTGTTTGGTTGATCTACTACAGTGGGGTGCATGTCTGACGCACCCCACTGGCTCAGCGATGCCGAGCAAGACCTGTGGCGGCTCATGCTTGCCACTGCGCGCAAAATTTCGCGCGCGCTCGACGACACACTCCAGGCAGACTCAAACTTGTCGACTTCGGAGTTCTCTGTGCTGGTCAGCCTTTCAGAAGTGGATGGGTACACGATGCGCTTGCGTGACTTATGCGGTGCACTGGAGTGGGACCGATCCCGAACATCGCACCAGGTCACCCGCATGGAGAAGCGCGGTTTGGTATCAAAGCAGAAGAGCCCGGGAGACGCCCGTGGCGTCTTGGTAGCGCTCACCGAGGACGGTCTACAGCGACTCGAGGCTGCAGCCCCGGGCCACGTTGAAAGCGTGCGACGCCTGGTGTTCGACCACCTTGATGACGCCGACATCCCAGCTTTGACCAGATTTTTTCAGGGTGTACTCGGTGCGCAAACCGGCCCTGGGCATAACAAGTAACGACTCTAGGAAAGCGAGGCGCCATGTCTTATCCGACGAACCAACCTCACTACCAACCGAACCCGGCACCGAAGCGGCTACAGCGTTCCATGGTGGACAAATACATCGGCGGGGTCTGTGGCGGCATCGCGGAGTACTTTGGACTCGACCCTGCGATTGTACGAATCGGCACGGTGTTGATTGGGCTCTGCACGGCGTTTGTGCCTTTGTTCATCCTGTATATAGTGGCCTGGATTGTGATTCCCCCGGAGTTTTAGCACGAAATTGCGTTCTGAAAGCGTAGGGGAGACGATTTCAGGTAAAATCAGTCAAAACCAACAAACCCCCGCTACCAGGAATTTCACCAGGTAGCGGGGGTTGAAAAATTGTGTGTTATGTGTCACTACCTTTTGCACGCTTAAAGTCATGACAGTGTGCACGCTTAAGGTCATGACATTGTTTACACC
>NZ_JASOZC010000017.1:0-8899 GCF_030228725.1 Corynebacterium sp. UMB10321
TTCACCGTCGTCGTAGGCTCCGGCTTCACCGTCGTCGGCTCCGGTTTCACGGTCGCGCTCGGCTTCACGCTCGGCTCTGGGTTGGCAGTCGTACTCGGCTCCTCGCTCGTCGTCGGCTCCGGCGACGGCTCAGGCTCAGGGGCCTCTCGCAGCAGCATGATGCTCAACGGCGGAACAGCAACTTCTCCGTCCGAGGAAAGAGCCTGCGGTTCGTCGTAAACGTCCATCCCCTGAATCATCACTTCGTACTCGCCGGCAGGCAGTGGGGCCTGCCATGGTTCGTCTGCAGCGTTTACGTACACAAAGGCATCAACATCCCCGGCAAATGCACCCTTCACGGTGTAGCCCACGTGGTTCGTGTTGATGCTGTCTGCTCCCGCAGTGATTTCATGAGTGTACTTGTTGTTGATCGCCTCATAGCTCGGCAAGCGCATGAAATCGTACTGCTTACGGAACGCGTTCAGGTCGCGGAAGAACTGAACTTCCTTTGCGAACTGTGCCGCCCTGTCATAGTCGAATTCGTTGACTGCGTCGGGCGACTTATACGAGTTATGATCGCCCGACTTTGTGCGCAGGAACTCTTGCCCCGCGTGAATGAACACTGCACCGTTCGCCAAGTACTGCGTGGCGGTACCCAGCGTGTGCCGCTTTGCGATCTCTCCATCAGAGGCGTGCGGCATGCTGCCCTTGAGCTTGTCAAACATCGTGTAGTTGTCGTGGGCCTCGTTGTACACCACGGACTGCTCCGGGCCGAGGTAGTCCCGCACGTGCTGGGCACCCTTAATGTTGTTCAGCAAGTCCCACGAGCGGTGTTCCTGGTTCGCTCCGTTGATGAAGCCGGTGTGCGTCAGCTCGAAGTTGTCGCCCTTGACGGTGTCGCGGTACTGATCGTTGAAGAAAGCAATGCCAGGCAGTTTGTCGGCGTTCTTCTGGTTCGCACCAAGTACGCCGGCTGGATGGTTCCCCATCTCCCAGCCTTCACCGAGGATAACGATCGACGGATCAATCTCGTTGAGTGCTTCGCGTACGGCGTTCATCGTCTCAACGTCATGGATCCCCATAAGGTCGAAACGGAACCCATCGATTCCATAGTTCTTTGCCCAGTACGTCACAGAGTCGACGATGTACTTGCGCATCATCAGTTGCTCTGAAGCAGTTTCATTGCCGACGCCGGTCCCGTCAAAGAAGTTACAGTTCGAATCCATCCGGAAGAAGTAGTTGGGAACCGTCTGCTGCAGTGGCGAGTTTTCCGGGGTGTATACGTGGTTGTACACCACGTCCATAATGACCCGAATATCGTTGTCGTGCAGCGTTGAGATCATGGACTTCAGCTCCACAATCCGCGCGGTTGGGTCCTGGGGGTCCGTCGAATAGGAGCCCTCAGGAACGTTGTAATTCTGTGGGTCGTAGCCCCAGTTGTACTGTGCATTAAACGACAAGTCACCGGTCTCGTCCACGGACCCAAAGTCGTAAATCGGCAGCAACTGCACATGGGTGACGCCGAGGGACTTCAAGTAATCCAAGCCGGACAGGTTACCCGCCTGCGTCTTGGTCCCGGCTTCGGCCAGGCCCAGGAACTTCCCCTTGTTTGTGATGCCGTTGTCAGGCCCGATGGTCAGGTCACGCACATGCGCCTCGTAAATGATGGCGTCGCGCATCGAAGAAAACGGTGCCATCCGCTTGCCGTCCCAGTTGTTTGGGGCTGTCTTCTCCGCATCGATAACTACGGTGCGTGTTCCATTTGCAGTCACTGCCCGCGCGTACGGGTCAATTGCTTCGTTGACTGTTCCGTTTTCAAACGTGAGCCGGTAGCGGTACTCCAAGCCCTGCTTGTCACCATCGAGGGTGAGTTCCCAGGTTCCGCGCTCACCCCGCTTCATCGGAGTCGCAGCAGCATCGTCAGAGTAGTTTACGAATTCTACCGACTTTGCCGTTGGTGCCCAGACCCTAAACGTGGTCTTATCCGGGCTGTAGATCGCACCGAGCTCGCCGTCGTAAAAATACTTCTCGTTAAACTCTTTCGAGTGCAACGCAGAGCACTTGTTCTCAGGCGCCGGTGGCACGTCGTCCTTGGAGTAATAAATCGTGGAATCACCCTCAACTAGCCAGATCTCGGCTTTTCCATCCGGGAAGTCCGAAACATAAAGGTCATCAGGACTATTTTTCGACGCCCACTCATTACCAGGATCCGAGCGCCGCACTACAAGACCAACTTTCTCGATCCCCTTGGGGTTTTCGTGCGTGATGGTAGCAGTGTGATCATCCGTGAAATCTACCCTATGCCCGTCCTCATCCGGCAACCAGGTCCACACATTCCAGTTTTCGTAGTTATTATCGTGCCGCACATAGTGCACGGTGAGCGAAACCTTCGTTGACAACCCATTCGGTTCCTCTGCAGGAGTGAACTCGTAGCTGCTGTCGGCATCAATAGTTATATGCCCCGTGGTGGGGATATCGCGCAGGTCCTTCGATTGCCACGCCCACTCCTGCTCGGCAGTCGAGCGACGCACAATCAAGTTGACCTTGTCGTGCCCAGCAACGGACGGGATTTCTGCAGTAAGCTGCCCAGCCCCATTCTTTCCAGTAAAGGGAACTGACGTTCCGTCATTCTCTCCGTACCAAACCCAAAGGTTGTACTCGCTTTCTGAGACAGCAGGATCAGGGGTGAAGCTCACCTGCAATGCGCACTGCGCTCCAGTACGGAACGGCCCATCGGGCTTATAGCTGAAGGAGCATGCGTCTGCCTTTGCATACACCGAGTTACCGGTCTGTACGCCTTCAAAGACTGCGGACTCCCATATGCGGTTTTCCTGCTCGCCCTGCTGGAGCGAAAGGGTATCTGTACGATACACCTGGAAATTTAAGGGGTGTTCTTTCGTTGCGACAGTCGCGTACAGGTCGCCATTAGGCAAGACACTTGAGAACATCTGCCGCTGCTTGTTGTCGCCCTGCGCCCAGTAATCCACACGGTAGGTGGTAAGCGGCTTTTCAACCGCAGGATCCGGGGTGAAGGTCAGGTACATTACATCAGTGTTTTGGAGGGCTCGCGCTACCGGCGCAGTACCTCCCGTAAACACCAATAGGAATGTCAGCAAGAACCCCAAGATGCTCTTATATGTTGGTGATTTCATTGGCCCTCCTAGACCAAAACAGCATCAAGATGAAAAATATGACCATTCCTTAAGTTAGCACGACCTAGAGACTCTTCAATCACTTTAAGTATGGTTAGTAATCTGCATCACACCCTTAATCGGGGGACCAGTTACCTTTCATAACAACAAAAAAGCTCCCCACCGGTTTTGTAATCAAACCAATGGGGAGCTGTCCTCTTGTGGAGCTAACGGGATTCGAACCCGTGACCCCCACACTGCCAGTGTGGTGCGCTACCAACTGCGCCATAGCCCCTTGAACTCTTACGAGCTTTCATCACCATACACGTGAAGAGAGCCTGGCCACAAATCATGCAGCCAGGCCCCACGCGGACATACAGTTAGCTGTTTGCGACGGTATCGACCCAGTTGTTGATCTCGCCTTCAACGTCCTTGCCGTCAACCATGACGCGCGGAGTCCCCGCCTCACCGCCGCGCTCTTGCTGCAACTTCAAGTTGCCGTTCGACATTGCGCGCGCCGCATCGTAATAGGTCTTATCGCGGATGTCCTGTACCGCCTTGTCGCTCGCGCCGTAGTCGCGGGCCAGGTCAGCGAGGTCGTCGTCGGTCACCTTCGAGTACACGTCCTTCTGATTCACCATCAGGTGGTCGCGGAGGTTCATCATCGCCGCCGGCTCATCATTAGCGACGAGTGCCAGCTCCGCAGCCAGCCCCATCGTGGAGTGACCGTTGGTCAGGCCATCGAGCGTCACCATCGGGCGCAGCTCGACCTCAATCTTGCCCTCACGCAGCTTCTCGAACATCTGCTCATCCGTCGCTACCGCCAGATCTGCACAGTGTGGGCACGAAAAGTCCTCGTAGAGCTCTGCCATCGGGGCGTCGTCGACACCTTCGGCTGCGAGACGAATGAAGTGGTCGTCCTCGTTCCAGCTCACAGTGATGCCAGTAGTGTCAATCATGTTCTCGGCCATGGCGGCCTCGCGGCCCTTCTTTCCGTTGACGAAAATCAGGCCGATCACGAGCGCCGCGATCGCGATCACTGCAACGATTGCCCAGATGAACCCTGCACCGTTCTTCTCGTTCGGGTTCTTCACCTTACGGGTAGTCACGTATTTACTCCTTGACGTTGGAAATTGCCCAACAGCTTAATCGCTGGATGAGGCTATGGATAAATCGCAAACTTCTTGTACGGCACATAAATCATGAACAAGGTCGCCGCGATCAAGACAAAGTCACGCAGGATCGTCTCGATGAGGTTCGTGCCTTCATCCGATGGCTGCGGGCCAAAGCATCCACAGTCGATGACCAGCCCTCGCGACCACGCTGAGTACATCCCGATGATGAATAGCACCAAAACAACGATTGACACCCAGCCGCTTTCACGCAACTTGATGCCCGCCAACAGGAACAGGCCACCGGCAAGCTCCAGCGGACCAATCCACTGCGCCAAAATATTCGACCACTCATGGGTGAAAATCTCGTACGCAATGATGTTTTGCGTCACTTCCATATGGGCGCCAATCTTGGTCCACCCGGCGACAATCCACACAGCCGCCAGCCCAAATCGCGCCGCAGCCGACGCGATTTCCAGCAGCTTGCCTCTTGCCTGTTTGGTCTCGTGTGTCTCAGTCACGATTGGCCATTCTATCCGAGCACCTGCGCAACAAGCTCTTTCGCAGCCTGCTGCACCTGCGCCAAATGCTCCTTGCCCTTGAAACTCTCGGCGTAAATCTTGTACTTGTCCTCCGTGCCCGATGGTCGCGCCGCGAACCAGGCGTTTTCCGTGGTGACCTTCAGGCCGCCAATCGGTGCACCGTTGCCCGGTGCCTCGGTCAGTTTCGCGGTGATCGGTTCACCAGCAAGCTCGGTCGCCGTGACCTGCTCCGGTGACAGCGCCTTCAGCGTCGCCTTCTGCTCGCGGTTCGCCGGGGCATCAATACGAGCGTATGCCGGGGAGCCGAACTTCTCAGCGAGCTCAGCGTAGCGTTGCGACGGCGTCTTCCCCGTCACAGCTGTAATCTCCGCCGCGAGCAAATCCAGAATCAGGCCGTCCTTATCAGTCGACCACACCGTGCCATCCTTCCGCAGGAAGGACGCACCCGCGGATTCTTCGCCGCCGAAGCCAACGGTGCCGTCGATAAGCCCTGGCACGAACCACTTAAAGCCAACCGGGACCTCTACAAGCTTGCGCCCGAGCGATGCCACTACACGGTCAATCATCGACGAGGACACCAGCGTCTTGCCAACTGCGGTGTTGTCCGCCCAGCCCTCGCGATGCGAGAACAGGTACTCAATCGCGACGGCGAGGTAATGGTTCGGGTTCATCAGGCCGGCGTCCGGCGTGACGATCCCGTGGCGGTCCGAGTCAGCGTCGTTGCCGGTAGCGATGTCATACTTGTCACGATTGTGCACCAGCGACGCCATCGAGTCCGGCGAGGAGCAATCCATGCGAATCTTGCCATCAGTGTCGAGCGTCATGAAACGCCAGGTCGGATCGACCTCCGGGTTCACCACGGTCATATTCAGGCCGTGCTTCTCAGCGATTGCACCCCAATAATCGACGCTCGCTCCGCCCATCGGATCTGCGCCGATGCTCAGACCGGATTCACGAATCGCCGCAATGTCGACGACGTTCGGCAAGTCATTGATGTAGTTATTCAGGTAGTCGTAGCGCTGCGCACGCTCATCGAGCACACCAGACGCCGCGGAGCGCTTCACGCCCTCCAAACCGTTTGCGATGTACTCGTTCGCCCGCTTCGCAATCCAGTCAGTCGCGTCCGTGTCAGCCGGACCACCCGACGGCGGGTTGTACTTAAACCCACCATCACGAGGAGGGTTGTGCGACGGCGTAATCACAATGCCGTCCGCACGCTTCGGATCAGTACCCGTGACCCCGCCAGAAAGCTTCGCGTTGTGCGACAAGATTGCGTGCGACACCGCCGGAGTCGGTGTGTAACGCCCAGCGGCGTCAACAAGCACCTCAACCCCATTGCCAAACAGCACCTCAAGCGCGGAGACCATCGCCGGCTCAGACAACGCGTGCGTATCGCGCCCGATGAAGACCGGACCGCCAATCTTTTGCTCACGACGGTAGTCGACGATCGCCTGCGTGGTCGCCAGAATATGCGCCTCATTAAACGCGTTATCCAGCGAAGAACCACGGTGACCAGAGGTACCAAACACCACCTGCTGGTCAGGATTGTGCGGGTCTACATCACGGGTGTAGTAAGCAGTCACCAACGACGCGATATCGATCAAATCTTCCGGGCGGGCAATCTGGCCAGCACGTTCATGAGCCATACGACAACATCCTTTCGAATACGTTCACACCCATCTTTCCCTCTTTTGGAAACTTCCGCCAGAAAAATCGTACAAACCGTGTACACACGGGAGGTTATGTGTCTATTATCTCAATCACGTTATCGGGAGAAAGGTAACCTGGCCCACACACTATTGCGAAAGGATCACGATGGCTGCGCAACTCAACGAAACCCTCGGTACGATCGCCTCGTTCGTCTGGGGCCCATTCCTGCTCATCCCGCTGCTGCTCGGCACGGGCCTCTTCCTGACCGTCCGAATGGGTGGCATCCAGTTCCGCACGCTCGGTCGCGCGACCCGCCACGCGTTCGTCGATAAGAATGAAGAAGGCTCCGGCGACATCAGCAACTACCAGGCCTTAACGACGGCCCTCGCCGCAACAGTCGGCACCGGCAACATCGTCGGCGTAGCCACCGCGATCTCGATCGGTGGCCCGGGCTCCCTGCTCTGGATCTGGGTCACAGGCATCGTCGGCATGGCGTCGAAATACTCCGAGGCCTACCTCGGCGTCCGCTTCCGCACCACCGACGACAAAGGACGCCAACAAGGAGGACCACACGAGTACCTCCGCCGCGGAATCCCAGGCCCGCTGGGGTCCGTGCTCGCGGTCGCATTCATGCTCTTTACTATCTTCGCATCTTTCGGCATCGGTAACCTCACCCAGGGCAACTCCATCGCTGCAGGCATGCAGGAAGCGTTCGGCATCGAACCTACTGTCTCCGGCATCCTGATCTTCATTGGCGTCGGCGCAGCCATCTTGGGTGGTATCGAAGGCATCGGCAAGATCACCGCAGCATTCGTCCCCCTGATGATTGTTCTCTACGTCGGTGGCGGCATCGTCGCACTCGCTTTGATGGCAGACCAGATCCCTGCCGCTATCTCTCTCATCTTCCACGACGCGTTCACCGGCTCAGCCGCGACCGGTGGCTTCGTCGGCTCCACCATCATGATGGCAATCCAGTTCGGTGTTGCCCGCGGCATCTTCTCCAACGAGTCTGGCATGGGCTCTGCAGCAATCGCCGCTGCGGCAGCGAAGACCCAGCACCCCACCCGCCAGGCACTAGTATCCATGACCCAGACGTTCATTGACACCCTGATCGTTGTTACCATCACCGGGCTTGTCATCGTAACCTCCGGGACCTGGGACATGGGACGCGACGAGGCAGCAGTCATGACCGCACGCGGCTTCTCGACGGTCCTGCCAGGCACCTGGGGCGGCGACATCGTCTCCGTTTCCCTCATCTTCTTCGCATTCTCTACGATCCTGGGCTGGTCCTACTACGGCGAACGCGCCGCAACCGCCCTCTTCGGCCAGTGGGCTTCATTGCCATACAAGATGTTCTTTACCGCCGTAGCGTTCCTCGGCGCCACCACGCACCTCGAACTCGTATGGACGTTCTCCGACCTGGCGAACGGCCTCATGGCAATCCCGAATCTCATCGGCCTACTGCTGCTTTCCGGGCTCGTCGCCCGTGAGACTCGCGAGTACCTCAAATTCGATCCGAAGCTTCGCCGTAGCCCCGAGGAGGTTGCAGTATTTGTAAAGCAGCAAGGCATGAATTGGGAGTAAGCGCACTAGTAGACTTCTGGTGTGCAATTACAAAACATTGAGTCGAATGAGCCCCTCGCAGTAGGCGTCGGAGCTGGCACGGGAGCACTTACACGCTACGTGCTTACAGCGGGACTCCTTGCGGTGCTGCCTGCAGCACCGCATTACGCTTTTCTGGTCACGCTTGGCATCAACGTCTTGGGCAGCTACGCAATGGGTTACTTCCGACCAGGCCCATTACTCGGCACAGGTTTCCTCGGAGGCTTCACGACGTTCTCCGCTCTCACCGTCGCCGCAGCGCAAACGACTGCAATCACTGCGTTCATCTACGTACTCTCCAGTGTTGTCTTCTGCATCGCTGGCTGGTGGGCTGGCAACGCCATGCGTGAGTGCAAGGAGGCAGGTGATCGATAGTGTTTATTGACCCAATTGCCATCCCTGCAGTGTTCTTTGGCGGCGCGTTAGGCGGCGCCACACGGTGGTGGATTAGTTCCGCCCTCCCACCGCGCAAGGGCACCTTCACGGCCAACGCTGCCGCATCCATGGTCCTCGGCTTTACAGTCGCGATGGCGCCGATGTGGGCAGTGTTCATTGGAACGGGATTTGCTGGTGCGCTCTCTACATGGTCAACGCTCGCCAAAGAAGCAGGAATGCTGCTCAAAGAGCGCAGGTACGCACCATGCGCAAAGTATCTGCTGTGGACGCTCGCCGTCGGCGTTGCATTCGCAGGGCTAGGCGTTATGCGCGGTAACGCGGCATTTTAGACGATACAAAGCGCTGCAAATACCTTTTGTGTGGTGTCTCTGTTGGCCAGAATCGGTCACCACCCACACACAACCATCCTTGTTGTTTGTTGTGGGGGTGCACAAAAAAGAGTGTGGTGGGTACCACCACCCCCAACAACGGGAATAATGGAACCCAC
>NZ_JASOZC010000018.1:0-5664 GCF_030228725.1 Corynebacterium sp. UMB10321
CGATCTTGACACCAGTGTCCTGCTTCTCATCAGTCGGATCAACCAGCTTCTTACCAGACTCATCAACCGTGGTCTTGACGCCAACTGCCAACGGCACAACATCAGTGTGCTCGGTCTCGTTGCCATCCTGATCAACCAGGGTGTAGGTCACGGTCACATTCGGCTTCTCCTCAGAAGCCGTAACCGGAGCAGTCGGATTACCCGTGATCTTGCCATCCTTGAACTCCAAGCCGTCAGGAAGACCCTCAACCTTGAGGGAGCCTTCCTTAATCTTGAAGCCCTGCGGCAGAGGACCAAAGCCCTCTGGCTTTACTTCCTGCTCGTAATCCTCGCCAACAACACCGTCCTTCAGCGGCGTATCCGTCACCACAATCTTCGTGACGACCTCTTCCAGCTGCTTCTCTGCAACCCGAGACTTCTCGGTCTTCTGGATACGCTTCGCGGGGTCTTCCTCATCAGGGTTCTCCCAAACCGGGTCACCGTTTTCATCGGTGACGCCAACGTACTTCTCTACCATGACCTCAACCTCACGGGTTACGGTCACTTCAGTAGTGCCAGGCTCGGTTGGAATACCAGTGATCTTGCCGGTCTCAGGGTCGATCTTAAGGCCATCTGGCAGCTTGTCGGCGGAGTACTTCGGCTTCGCATCCTCAGCGAGGTCATCCGGCAGGTTGCCAAACAGGTCCGCAACATTGTTGTCCGGGTATTCTTCCCCTGCGGAGCCAAGTGGCAGCTGCTCTGGAACGACAGCGGTAAACGAGTCCGCAATCTCCCAGCGGTCAGACATCTTCTTCGAAACAGGATCAACGCTGACAACCGCCGCTGTGTAGACGGTGGTTTCCTTCAGGTCTTCGGGCGCCTGGAAATCACAGGAAGGCAGCACACCCTTCTCGTCACTCTTGACGATGCACTCCTTACCTTTGAGCTCGGTCTGATTACCAGCAGGATCGGTTGCGTACCAACGAATCGCGTAATCCGCATTCGGCATCAAACCCGCAGCCTTCGTGGTCACCTTCGACCCAGCACGACCCTTATTGTCATACGAGTTGTACTCAGGGATATCAAAGATCGGCTGTGCAGACATCAACGGGAACTGCAGGCCGTTCATGTTCGCACCCGCGATAACAGTGCCGGAATCAGCGTAGTTCTGGAACATGTTCATCGGGAACGCCGAATTCTTCACATCACGACCCTCGATACGTGGGTAGATGTACATGTAATCCGTATTGATGTGACGACGCTTCCCAATAGCGAGACCAGTGAAGGCGCCGTAACGGCTGCCTCGGTCCATTTCGTACTTCGGCGCTA
This sequence comes from Corynebacterium sp. UMB10321, assembly GCF_030228725.1. Classification (NCBI taxonomy): domain Bacteria; kingdom Bacillati; phylum Actinomycetota; class Actinomycetes; order Mycobacteriales; family Corynebacteriaceae; genus Corynebacterium; species Corynebacterium sp. UMB10321. Next base: position 1,309 of record NZ_JASOZC010000018.1, read on the forward strand.
CCTTGCCGAACTCGTCTTCTGATACGTTGCCGATCCTGTCACGGCTGGCACCATACGTGCCCTTAAATGGCAGGTAAATCGTGCCATCATCCTTCGACGGCACTACGACCGTCTCAGCGATGTGGGAGCCTACACCATGCTCATCCTGGTACGCCTTAATAATGCGCTCCTGATTCGCACGCTCCTGCTCAGCAGTGTAGCCCTTGTTCGCATCCTTCCACGCATCAATCTGGCGCGCGACTTCATCATTGAGGTACGAGCCGACGATCTCCACGCCACCGGCGGCACGGTCGCCCTGCCCAGTCTGATACTTGTAGTACCCCGGCAAAGAACCTGCATCCTCACCGTTCTCCCACCACACCATCGACTGATTCGGCGCAGCAAGGCTCTTAATGGTGCCAAACGCACCATAGTCCGGGAACTGACCATCAACCGTTGGCTTGCCCGTCTCACCATCAAGCGCACGCGTCCACTCGGACTCAGGCTTCGCCAACCAACCAACGTGGTTCGGCTTCTCCTCCAGCACAAAGCGGCCGTTGGTAATACGCGACCCAGCAGGACCAGACGTGAAGTTCCACGACTCCTGCACACGGTTGGTACGCGTGGTGTAGCGGCCAGAGTTCATGTCACCTGCAGCTACTACCGAGTACTTCTGTGGGTTGGGGTTCTCACCCCACACGCGGACGCGGGTCTTGCCGCCCTGAACGCCAGCTAGATGGAATGCCGGCGCATGTACGCGATCCGTAACCTTGCGGGTCAAGTCGAAGGAAAACCTTCCCTCTGAGTCGGTCAGGGTGTAGAAAACCGGGGAGACCTCATTCTTACCCGTGACGTACTGCAGGTAGATGACGTTGCCCTTCAACGGCTCGTTGTTCGAGCTCAGATCATCGTGGCGACCATCCTTGTTGATGTAGGCGTAGCCGTGGTAGCCACCGTAATCGCGCCAGCCACCCTTGGTGTAGATGGCGTTCGGCACCATCTTATTCCCGCTCTGCGTATCAGCAGCAGCTTCAGCACCCGCAACTGCAGCAGGAGCCTCCTGAGCAAACGCAACCGGCTGCGCAAGTGGCGCAACCAACGCGAACGACAATGCGGCCGCGGCAAGCGAAGTGCCACGGCGTGCCTTATAGGAGCTTCGCACAATAATTCCTTTCATTCGTTATTTCAGAACATGCCACCGCCGCGTGCATCACCGTTTTCCCGGTGTAGGCACAGGCGCTACATGGTTTACAGTTATCCGACAATAACAATGAAAGGTCTGTGCATCCAGTGGACCTTTTACATCTAGCCCATTTATGGACGCTTGTACATTACGGCGGGTTAAAAACTTAGAGCTTCATGAGCTGCGAACTGTTTGCCATTTGCCCAGGAAGGCACGTTAATAGCTTTGGCCTATAGCACTTCGGTACATCTGTACGCCACCTGGCAAGACGCAGGCTTTTCGACGTCCCCTCCGCCAATAATGTCCAAACATGCAAAAAGCTGCCATTCGTCGCGATGACGAACAGCAGCTCTTTTCTTCTTAGCAGATGCTTAGTAAGCGTTTAGCCCTTTCCCTCCCCCCGCAAGGGGGAGGCGGTGATGGGCGCTATCGCGTTACTTCTTCGGCGTAGCGGTCGCCTTCGCATCATCCTTCTTCGAGGAAAGCTTCATCGTCTTACCAGACGAACCCTTCAGCTCGAGGTCCTTGACCGAAGACTTCGGACCATTCGGGTTGCAGTTGTCGTAGATGACCGTGCCAACAAGGATGCCAGCAGCAATCAGAACGATACCCGCAGCGACCATGCCCAGATCCGCACCAACGGTGCGCAGCTGTGCGTTGATCTGCTCAACCTGACGTGCCATCTCCGGATTGAAGATGCCAGCCTGCTGCTGGATACGAGTGTTCACATCCTGCAGCTGAGCATTCACCTGTGCAGCCACATCGCTGAGCACCGGAATCTGAATCTGGGAAGCCAGACCCAACGGCAGGAGCGCGATCAGTGGGAGACCGAAGCCCACAGCGGATGCAACACACTTGCCGGTATCAATACCGACCTGCGCGTTTGTCGAGTTACCCGCCTCATCAGTCACCGTGATCTTGTCGCCTGGCTTCAACTCAACACCAGACGGGACATCAATCTTCCAGTTGCCGTCCTTATCGGTAATGGTCTCAATGACCTTACCGTTCGGCAGCGTGACCTTAATCGTCGAGTTCGGACGATCATCCTTACCAGTGATCGTCTTATCACCAGGCTTGATCGGGTTCACACTCGGCGGAGTGGTGTCCTTGTTCGAATCACCCTCCCGTGGGCCCTGGACCGTCTTTTCAGCAGTCTTCTTACCTGCATCTTGGGTAACCTTCACGGTCTTACCCTGCGTCAGAGGAGCATCACCTGGAACCTCCACGGTCCACTTGCCGTCATTACCGACGACACCGACACCGATCTCCTTGCCATCGTGGGTCACCGTCACCTTGGAGCCAGGCTCGCCGGTACCGGTGATGGCCTTGTCGCCCTCGTGAACGTCATCGATAGCAGGTGTTGCGACTGAAGCGTCCTCACCAGGCGTCGGCTTCGAGTTCTCATCGGCAGGGTTAGAGCCCTTCTCGATCTCCTCACGGTTGGAGTGACCGTCACCATCGAAGTCACCATCCGGATCCAGCAAGGACTTACCATCCTTACCAACCAGCTCGAAACCAGCAGTTGCGTGGTTCTTCGACTCATCGTTATAGGTGAAATCAACCGTTACAGACGGACGAACGTACGGAGTAAAGATCTCCTTGAAGTTATTCCAGCTGCTATCAATCTGCGGCAACTCAGAGGCGATCTTGTCAGCGACCTTCTTGTAGTCAGGAGCCGTTGCCTTGACAACACCGCTCTTGCCAGTCTCAAACGTCCAATCCTCAGAACCAGCAGAAGGCGTACCAATTGCATCCTTCACAGGAACATCAGTCTTGCCCTCAAACGGATTCTTCGACGTCTCGGTCTTACCAGCCTCGACATTCTTACGATCACCGTAGTTCGGCACGAACTTCGCAGCATCAGAGTTCGGGTCAACGATCTTCACATCGATCTCACCAACCGGATTGCCGTCCTTGTCAGTCACAACAACCTTGGCATCCTGCGGATCAGTACCCTTCGGCACAGTGACCTTGACGTTGCCGTCCTTGTCGATCTCTACCTTCGAACCCGGAATCTCCTTGCCGTCCTTGTCAACAAGCTTGCCGGACTCATCACCCTTCGGGTTCTCAACCTTGCCAACCTCGTGAGGTTCATTGTCAGCCGGAACTGTCGTGTTCTTACCAGGCTTGACCGAAGGATCCTTCGGCTGAACCTCAACCGTGACGTCAACGTTGTCCTTGGAACCATCCGGGTAGGTCACGACAACCGGAACAGTGATCTTGTCACCAGGCTTCGCATCCTCAGGAACAGGAACCACAACCGAACCGTCATCCTTGACAGTCACATTCTCCGGAGCACCCTCGCCCTTCTCGAACTTCGTGTCTGCCGGCGGAGTGGTCTCCTTGCCGTCCTTATCCTTAAAGACCGGCTTGTCAACCGTGGCATCCTCACCCGGCTTACCAGAACCAGGCTTGTACTCAGGCTCGTAGGACTCATTGTCCTTCGAACCCGGAACCGGCGGCACATCCTTCTCCGTCACCGTGACGGTCACATTGACGTTGTCCTTGGAACCATCCGGGTAGGTCACGACAACCGGAACAGTGATCTTGTCACCAGGCTTCGCATCCTCAGGAACAGGAACCACAACCGAACCGTCATCCTTGACAGTCACATTCTCCGGAGCACCCTCGCCCTTCTCGAACTTCGTGTCTGCCGGCGGAGTGGTCTCCTTGCCGTCCTTATCCTTAAAGACCGGCTTGTCAACCGTGGCGTCCTCACCCGGCTTACCAGAACCTGGCTTGTACTCAGGCTCGTAGGACTCATTGTCCTTCGAACCCGGAACCGGTGGCACATCCTTCTCCGTCACCGTGACGGTCACATTGACGTTGTCCTTGGAACCATCCGGGTAGGTCACAACAACCGGAACAGTGATCTTGTCGCCAGGCTTCGCATCCTCAGGAACAGGAACAGTGATCTCACCAGTGGTCTCATCAACCTTCACACCATCAGGCGCATTGTCACCAGGAGTGAACTTCGTACCCTCAGGAGCCTTGGTGTCGTTACCGTCCTTGTCAGTGAACTTCGGAGCAGGAACCGTAGCATTCTCGCCCGGCTTACCCTTACCGTCCTCATACTTCGGCTCAACCTGATCAGCAGTCTTAGCACCAGGCTCTTCAACCGTGACGGTCACATTGACGTTGTCCTTGGAACCATCCGGGTAGGTCACAACAACCGGAACAGTGATCTTGTCGCC
>NZ_JASOZC010000019.1:0-5587 GCF_030228725.1 Corynebacterium sp. UMB10321
CTTGTCAGTGAACTTCGGAGCAGGAACCGTAGCATTCTCGCCCGGCTTACCCTTACCGTCCTCATACTTCGGCTCAAACACATCGGTCGTCGGCGCGATATTCAGTGGCACAACATCAGTGTGCTCAGTCTCTTTGCCATCCCGGTCAACCAGCACGTACTTCACCGTCACGTTCGGCTTCTCCTCAGAAGCCTCAACCGCAGACGTCGGGGTGCCGGTGATTGTGCCATCCTTGAACTCCAAACCGGCCGGAAGACCCTCAACCGTGATGGAGTCCTTCTTGACTTCAAAGCCTTGCGGAAGAGGACCGAAGCCTTCCGGCTTCACTTCCTGGGTGTACTTCGTACCAGCCGTACCAGCTGCAAGCGGGGAATCCGTTACCACAATCTTGGTAACAACCTTCTCCTGGCGAGGCTCGGTAACCGTCTTTTTCTCAGTCTTCTCGACGCGCTTTTCCGGATCTTGCTCGTCCGGATTTTCGTAGACCGGGTTGCCATTCTCATCAACGACCGGCACGTTCTTCTCAACCACAACATCAACCGTACGGGTCACAGTCACCTCAGTGGTACCAGCCTTCGTCGGCGTACCAGTGATCTTGCCGGTCTCGGGGTCAATTTCAAGGCCATCAGGCAAGCCCTCCGCCGAGTATTTCGGCGCAGCACCTTCAGCGACATTTTCCGGCAGCTTCTTGAACAACGGCGCTACCTTATCGGCCGAGTACGTATCGTAACGCGAGCCCAACGGAAGCTGCTCAGGAACAACAGCGGTAAACGAATCCGCCATCTCCCACTGATCCGACGCCTTCTTCGACACCGGGTCATAGTCAACGACGGCAGCGGTGTAGACCGTGGTTGCCTTCAGATCCTCAGGCGCCTGGAAATCACACGACGGGATAACACCCTTGTCATCGCTCTTAGCGATGCACATCGCATCCTTGATCTCAGTCTGCTTACCATCCGGACCAGTTGCGTACCAACGGATCGCATAATCCGAATTCGGCACCAACCCAGCAGTCTTGGTGGTCACCTTGGACCCGGCACGACCCTTATTGTCATACGAGTTGTACTCCGGAATATCAAAGATCGGCTGCACAGACATCAACGGGAACTGCAGACCAGTCATCTTGTAGCCCGCAGTCATGCCACCTTGATCGGTGTAATTCTGGAACATGTTCATCGGGAACGCCGAATTCTTCACATCCCGACCCTCGATACGAGGATAGATGTACATGTAATCAGTGTTGATGTGGCGGCGCTTCGCCGAGTTAATCGCACCACCAGAAAACGCACCATACCGAGCAGCACCAGTCTCAGTCTCAAACGTCTCAGCAACCTTGCCAAAGTCACCCTTAGCAAGCTTGTTGGAAACCTGCGCTTTCTGATTCTCCTGCGTACGAGACACACCATATGTGCCCTTAAACGGCAGGTAAATCGTGCCGTCAGCCTTCGACGGCACCACTACCGTCTCAGCAATATGGGAACCTTCGCCGTGCTCAGCCTGGTACGCCTTGATAATGCGCTCCTGGTTCGCACGCTCCTGCTCAGGCGTGTAACCATCATTGGCGTCCTTCCACGCGTCAATCTCACGCGCGACCTCATCATTAAGGTACGAGGCAACAATCTCGACACCACCAGCGGCACGGTCACCCTGACCAGGCTGGTACTTGTAGTAGCCCGGCAGCGAACCTGCATCCTCACCGGACTCCCACCACACCTGCGACTGGTTCGGCGCAGCAAGACTGTCGATCGCACCAAATTTGCCATAGTCCGGGAACTGACCATCCACCGTCGGCTGGCCCGTCTCACCATCAAGCGCACGCGTCCACTCGGACTCAGGCTTCGCCAACCAACCAACATGGTTCGGCTTCTCCTCAAGCACGAAACGACCAGCAGTAATACGCGAACCAGACGGACCAGCCGTAAAGTTCCACGACTCCTGAGTACGATCCGTACGCGTGGTGTAGCGGCCCGACTGCATATCGCCGGCCATCACGACGGAGTACTTGTCCTTATCTGGGTTCTCACCCCACACGCGGACGCGGGTCTTGCCGCCCTGAACGCCAGCTAAATGGAATGCCGGTGCATCGTATTCGTTGGTGACCTTCTCTGACAGGTCGAAGGAGAAGCGGCCTTCGGAGTCTGTCAGCGTGTAGAACGTCGGGGAAACCTCGCCCTTCCCATTCACATACTGCAGGTAGATGACATTGCCCTTCAAAGGCTCGTCACGGTCATCCCGGCTGTCCGGACTACCGTTCTTGTTGATGTAGGCGTAGCCGTGGTAGCCGTAGTAGTCACGCCACCCACCCTTGGTGTAGATAGCGTTTGGCACCTGCTGGTTCTTGCCCTTAGCTTCTGCAGGCGCCTCAGCACCAGCCGCTACAACTGGCACATCCTGCGCAAACGCAACCGGCTGCGCCAGCGGCGCAACCAATGCAAATGACAACGCAGCCGCAGCAATCGACGTGCCACGACGTGCCTTAAATTGGCCTCGCATAAACATTCCTTCCATATGATCTAATCAATGTGACTACCTACCTGTCAGCCAAGGTCTAGTAAAACCACAAAACTGCAGGTGGTGGACGTAGACAGTGGTCAACGATTAGTCACTCGCTGTAAATTGTATCAATCTATGGAAAATGCAGGACCCCCACAGGGCTTTTCTAATTCTCAACCACAAAGAAGTACAAATGCCAGATAAGCACAGGTGGAATGTAGTAATTTTTTCTAGTGATACATTTTGGTCACTATAAATGGAACTCATCGACGCAGTTCCAATAGGACCAGTTCAATTAAACTGGAAGACAAATGTTAATAATTGTCGACACAATTACGGCCAATTACGCAAAAGTAAAAGTTGCTGCCTATTGCAGTAAACACAATAGGCAACAACTGTAATTTTCTTACCAAGACTTTAGGCAAGATTTACGAAATGTAGCCCCCTGCATGGGGGAGGAGGCTACATCACCATCCTTTTATGTCTTCGGCGTATCGGTTTCAGGTGCTTTCGGAGTGGACGTCGATACGTTGTTGTCCTACTTCGAGGACAGCTTCACCGACTTTCCGGAGGAGCCCTTCAGCTCCAGATCCTTCACAGAGGAGCTTGGTCCGCCGGGCTTGCAGGCGTCGTAAATGAACGTGCCTGCCAGGACACCAGCAGCGATCAGCGCGATGCCAGCGACAACCATGCCGAGGTCCGCACCGACGGTGCGCAGCTGGGCGTTGATGCGCTCCGCCTGACGTGCCATCTCCGGGTTGAAGATGCCAGCCTGCTGCTGGATGCGGGTGTTCGCAGCCTGCAGCTGCGCCTCAACCTGGCCGGCGAGGTCACTCAGAACAGGGATCTGAATCTGGGAAGCCAGGCCTAACGGCAGCAGTGCGATCAACGGCAGACCGAAGCCCACAGCGGTTGCGGCACAGGCGCCAGCGTTGACCTTGCCAGCAACCGTGACGGTCTTCGCCATATTGCCATGGCCGTCCCTCACGTTGACCTTGTCACCCTGCTTGAGCTCAACACCCTTTGGCAGGTTCACGGACCAGTTGCCGTTCGCGTCGGTCGTGGCCTCAAGTTCCTTGCCATTCGGCAACGTGACAATGATCGTCTCGTTCGGGCGGTCGCCCTTACCGGAGATCTTCGTGTCACCAGCCGTAATCGGGTTCACCGTCGGAGCAGTGGTGTCGGGAGCTTCCGGTTTCTCGCCGTCGTTCGCAGGGTCGGAGCCAGCCTTGACCTCAGCTTCATTCGTGACGCCGTCGCCATCGAAGTCGCCATTCGGATCCAGCAGCGACTTGCCGTCCTTGCCGATCAGGTCGAAGTTGGCGCTCGCACTGTTCGTCGAGTCGTCCTCGTAGGTGAAGTCAACATCAACAGACGGGCGAGCGAACGGTGTGAAGGTTTCAAAGAACTTATCCCAACGCTTCTCGACGTCAGTGCTCTTGAGCTCCGGCAGCTTCGCCTTGAACTCGTCGGAGACATCCTTCAGCGACGGCGCCTTCGCCTTGAGCACACCGTTGTCCTGCGGGGTGAACGCCCACTTGTCGGCGCCTTCAGGCTTCTTCGCCTTAACGCTCTTCACCGGCGTCTTGACGCCGAATGGGTCATTGGTGTCCTTCTCGCCATCAACCGGAACGCCCGTGACCTTGTCGTACTCCGGCACGAAACGCTCAGCGTCGGTGCCGACGGTGATGGTCGTCTGCACCTCGTCGGTGGAGCCGTCCGGGTAGGTCACAACAACAGTGACGTCGTAGACGCCCGGCTTCGAGGTATCCGGGGTCTCCTTGTACTTGAACGTCGTGCCCTTTGGCAGTTTGTCGGCGTCCTTGATGTTGCCCTTCGCGTGCGGGGTACCGCCGGTCTTGACCTTCTGGTCCTGGCCCTGCGGGTCGTTCTTGTCGGCGTCGGTCGCGTTCTTCTGCACCTTGACGTTGGCAGTGACCTTGTCGGTGGTGCCATCCGGGTAAGTGACGACGATCGTCACCGGCTTGTCACCCTCAGTGGAGGTGTCCGGTGCCTTTTCGTACTCGAAGGTCGTGCCCTCCGGCAGCTCGTCGACGTTGGTGACGTGATCCTTTGCCTCAGGGACCTCATTCGGAGCGACGGTCTTGTCCTGGACCTGTGGCTCGTAGGTGTCGGCGTCAGACTTCTTCGGCTGCTCCGGCTGCGGCTTCGGTTCTTCCTTCTTCGGCTCCTGCACCTTCACGGTGGCCTGCACCTCGTCGGTGGAACCATCCGGGTAGGTCACGATGACGGTGACCGGCTTATCACCAGCGGTAGTGGTATCCGGGTCCTTCTTGTATGCGAACGTCGTGCCCTCCGGCAGGCTATCCGCATCCTCGACGTTGTCCTTCGGTTCCGGCTTCTTGCCGGTCTCAACCGTCTGTCCCTTGCCCTGCGGGTCATAGGTGTCAGCGTCAGACTTCTTGGGTTGCTCCGGCTGAGGCTTCGGATCCTCCGTCTTCGGATCCTCCACCTTCACGGTGGCCTGCACCTCGTCGGTGGAACCATCCGGGTAGGTCACAATGACGGTGACCGGCTTGTCGCCAGCGGTAGAGGTATCCGGGTCCTTCTTGTATGCGAACGTCGTGCCCTCCGGCAGGCTATCCGCATCCTCGACGTTGTCCTTCGGTTCCGGCTTCTTGCCGGTCTCAACCGTCTGTCCCTTGCCCTGCGGGTCGAACTGTTCAGCCTGATCCTTGGCAACCTTCACCGTCACCGGCACCTCGTCGGTGGAACCATCAGGGTAGGTCACAACAACGACAGCCTTCTTGTCACCAGAGGTGTCGGTCTTCGGAGCATCCTTCCAGGAGTACTTGGTGCCCTCCGGAAGCTCTTCCTTGTTCGCGATCGAATCCTCAGCCTTCGGCTCGGAGTTCTTCGCAACCTCCTGGTCCTTGCCCTGCGGGTCGAACTGTTCAGCCTGATCCTTGGCAACCTTCACCGTCACCGGCACCTCATCGGTGGAACCATCAGGGTAGGTCACAACAACGACAGCCTTCTTGTCACCAGAGGTGTCAGTCTTCGGAGCATCCTTCCAGGAGTACTTGGTGCCCTCCGGAAGCTCTTCCTTGTTCGCGATCGAATCCTCAGCCTT